>CADAVB010000039.1:17656-22519 GCA_902791165.1 uncultured Bacteroidia bacterium | reverse complement strand
TACGACCTGATGACTTATTCGAAGAGCATGGGCGACATGCAAAGGCTCATCGGGAATGTCAGGATACGCCACGACTCGACCTTTTTCTTCTGCGACAGCGCCTATTTCTTCGAGAAAACCAACAGCTTCAACGCCTACCAAAACGTCCACATCGTCGTGAACGACAGCGTCGAAATTTTCAGCGACCTGCTTCACTACGACGGCAACACCCGCTTCGCGGAGTTCTACTACAACGTGAGACTGATGGACGACTCAACGACGCTCTACACCGAATACCTCACCTACGACCGCGACCTGCACTCTGCCGCCTATCCCAACAACGCCACCACCGTGCGCGGCGACAAAACCCTCACCAGCCGGCTTGGCATCTACCGCGACCGTATCAAGGAGTTCTCTTTTTTCGACAACGTGGAAGTGCTCAGCCCGAAATACCAAATGTACACCGACACGCTGTTCTACAACACGCAAATCGAGAAAATGTGGTTCGAAGGCCCGACAACCATCATTAATAAGGAGAACGTTTTGGAAGGGAAACAGGGCTATTATCTTGTGGATGAGGATTTTGTCTTCCTCGACAAGCGTCCTTTCATGCACAACGAAACCCAACAACTGCGCTCCGATTCCATCCAATATGACCGCAACATCGGCTTAGCCAAGGCTTTCGGCCAAGTCGATATGATCGACACTTCCTACAAGGTCGTCATGCGCGGCGATTACATGGAGCTGTGGGAACACCGCAATTTCTCCTACGCCACCGACAGCGCTTACGCCATTTATTACGACAAGGATTCGCTCTTCATCCACGGCGACACGCTCTTTTTCCACTTCAAGAAAGACCAAGAAGAAATTGATAAACTCATCGCTCGGCGCAACGTAAGATTCTATAAATCAGACATGCAAGGCAAGTGCGATACACTCACTTACCTCATGGCCGACTCCACCATCCGTATGCGCGTCAGTCCCATCCTTTGGGCCGAAGACAGCCAACTTTCAGCCACCGACATCGACATCAAAACCAACGGCAAAAACATCGACTGGGTGCTGCAAAAGGGCAACGCCTTCATCATCTCGCAAGACACCATTGAAGGCTTCAACCAAATCAAAGGGCAAGACATCACTTCGCACTTCCGCGACGGCAACATCCACCTCGTCAATGTGGAGGGCGGAAGCTCAGAAACTATTTACTGGATTCGCGATGACGACGGCTCGCTCATCGGCATCGACGTGTCGAAGTCGGACAGCATGGTCATCGAGATGAACGGCAACAGTATTTCCGTCATCAAGGGCTACAAAGACATCAGCGAGACCATGTACCCTGAGTCCGAACTAAACGAAAGCGACCGAAAGCTGCAAGGCTTTCAATGGCACGACGAAGCCCGCCCCAAGGACAAGAACGACATTTTTCGCAAGGCCGAGGCCGAGATGCCACAAGCAACCACAGAAACCGAGCCTTCCGATACGCCAACGGAAACACCAACCGAGCCAGAAACCACAGCGGAGCAACCGAAACGGCATCGGGAGAGAAAGAAATTGGAATAATGTCGTAAATCCAGAAAAGTTTGTAATTTTGCGGAAAAATTAATTGTTATGGCAACTACCCAAACAAAGAAAATCAACTGGCTTTTCCCCGACCCCGATGTGGAAGTGACAGAAGAAGACATTATGGCTGAAATCAGAAGAGCCGAAAGGTCTGGAAGCATGACATGGGAAGAGTTTAACGAAAGACATACAAAATGGTGGGCGGAAAACATTTAGGGAATCAACCGCTCAAACTTCTTATTCAAGAAAGGTTTTTTGACAGCCTCCATACCATAGAAATGTATGGTGCAACCTTATTCGGCGAAAAGGTTGCTGCAAAATTCCACAAAGGAGTTATGGGGCGAATTGCCATGTTGCCGTCATTGCCTCGCGCCAATCCGTTATTCAGGTTTGTGCCGAGCACTGAAAAAAAGGAATATAGGGTGATTCTGTATGAGAAATTCTACATCGTGTATTCCGTTACAAATAAAACAGTTACGGTTCTCACCATTATCCACCAAGCCACAAAACCTAAAACATTAAGCAAAATCAAATAAGAATCAAAATGAAAAAACTCATCCTAATCCGTCACGGTGAAAGTGAATGGAACAAACTGAACCTCTTCACGGGGTGGACCAACGTTGACCTTTCTGAAAAAGGCGTGCAAGAAGCCATTGAGGCCGGCAAAGTGATGAAAGAAAACGGTTACAAACCCGAAATCTGCTTCACATCCTACCTCAAACGCGCCATCAAAACCCTCAACTTGGCTTTAGAAGCCATGGACATGGACTGGCTGCCGGTCTATAAGTCGTGGAGGCTCAACGAGAAATCTTACGGCCAGCTGCAAGGCTTGGACAAAAAGATGACCGCCGAGAAATACGGCGACGAGCAAGTGCGCCTGTGGCGTCGCGCCTTCGACGTGCGCCCGCCCGCGTTGGACATGAATGACCCCAAGAGTCCGCGCATGGACCCGCGCTATGCCGAACTTTCCGACGAGCAAATCCCGCTCACCGAAGCCCTTTGCGACACCATCGAGCGTGTGATGCCGTACTATGAGAACAACATTATGAAGGCTTTCGAGACCCACGACCAAGTGCTTGTCGTTGCCCACGGCAACAGCCTACGCGGCGTGGTGAAAGTGCTGAAAGGCATGGGCAACGACGAAATCATCGCCTTCAACATCCCGACGGGCATCCCTTATGTCTTCGAGTTTGACGACAACATGAAGCTCCAAAAGGACTTCTTCCTCGGCGACCCCGAAAAGGTGGCCGCGCTGATGGCCGCCGTCGCCAACCAAGGCAAGGCGAAGTAAATGCAAAAGGGCTGCTACGGCAGCCCTTTTGCATTTAGAAGATATAATTAAACCCGACGAAAGTCTTGAATTTCTGTCCGTCGCGTTGGTCGAGGGCGCGGCCCATATCCACGGCGAGAATCATGTTGCGGTTCATGATGAGCTTGATGCCCGTTCCCGCGCTCATGTGTAGGCTTTCCTTTTCGCCACTGTAATAAATGTGGTATGGTTCAGTCGTAGTCGTTTCTGCTGCCATCATCTCTTCCTCGCGGAAAGGCTGAATCACCATGCCTGCGTCGAAGAACGGAGCCAACACCAACTGCCAGTTCTGGTTGATGAACTGGAAGTCAAGGAAGTGCCAACGCAATTCGGCATTACCCAACACGAAGCCGTCGCCGAGCACACCGTTGCGGTTCACGCCGCGCATGGTAACCACACCGCCTAAACCCTCGGTGTACATCTTTTGGAAAAATGGCATGTTGATGTTGTTGATCATGTACCAAGGCGTGCTGCCCGCAATCTTGTGTTGTAGTCCGAGGCGGTAGGCAAAGGTGAGCTTGTCCTTGTAAACCGGAACGTAATGCCGCCACATGAAGGTCTCCATCAGGCTGTTGTAGCCGTTCCCATCGATAAAGTCGGAAGAACCGGTGAGGGTGTATTCGGCATAAATGCCTTTCGACGGGTCGCTGTTGTGGTCGCGGCTGTCGTAAACCAAGCCGAGGCGCAGTTGGGCGATGTTGCCTCCGTTTTTCTCGTTTTCCTTGATAATGCCCGCGTTCACATAGTTCGTAAACAAGGTCTGCTGTCCTTCGTATGTCGGCAGGTTGATGCTGTCGGTGCTGACATTATAGTACGCCAAACCCGCTACCCAGTTCAGGTTGGGAAGGAAACGCAACGGCCTTTGCATGCTGCCCACAAAACGAAGTGTGTTGCGCTTGATGAAATGGTAGCCGCTCTTGTAGTCTTCGATGCCGACATTGGCCGCCAGATTGGGGTCGAACGGGCTGGCCTCATAGCCGTTGAAACCGAAAAACTCAAACTTCTTCGAGTAGTTGTAGGTGAGGTCGAAGAAGAGCTTGGTGTCTTTCACCAAATAAGGCATATCGGCGTAGAAACGGAACACGCCCGAGCCTTTCGTGTAGCGCGACACTTCCACATTGAATTTATAGTCGTAGCGCGGATAACGCGAGCCGTCGCCGAAATTGAAAATATCAACGCAGGCTCCATACTGGAAGCCCAAGTCGCTGTCGAAACCCACCACGGGCAGCGGGCCGAAGTTCCAGCCTTGCTTGATGATTTCGCCTTTTTCGTTATAGACTTTTTCTTTCTTGTCTTTCTTTGGCTTGTCTTGTGCGAAGCCGCCCGCAGCCAACAGTAACGCGAGCACGAGGAGTACGGATTTTTTCATAGTTTGATGTTTAGAATGATGGCAAAAATAGGGTTTTTCCTTCAGCTGCCAATAAAAAATGTGCTATTTTTGCGCCACAATTCATTCTGACGACGACATGACTTTTTTTGAAATCCTGCTGATTGCCGTCGGGCTTTCGATGGACGCTTTCTCGGTTTCCATCTGCAAGGGCTTGACTACCAAACGTTTCTCATGGCGCATGGCCTTGACTTGCGGGCTTTGGTTCGGCCTGTTCCAAGGCCTGATGCCGGTCATCGGCTATTTATTAGGCTCGCAGTTCCAGCATCTTATCGAGTCTGTCGATCATTGGATTGCCTTCGGTTTGCTCTTTTTGATTGGTGCCAACATGATTCGCGAGGCGGTTTGGGGCGGCGAAGACCACCAGCACAGCGGCTCCCTTGACGCAAAGACCATGTTCCTCCTTGCCGTCGCCACCAGCATCGACGCGCTGGCCGTGGGTGTTTCGTTTGCTTGTATTCAGGTGGAACTGTGGTCGTCGGTGCTCATCATCGGCCTCACCACCTTCCTTTTCTCGGTTTTGGGCGTGAAAATCGGCAATGTGTTTGGCTCCAAGTTCGAGAAGACAGCGGGAATTTTTGGAGGTATCATACTGATTCTCATTGGCTTGAAGATTCTTTTGGAGCAT
>CADAVB010000039.1:4412-17627 GCA_902791165.1 uncultured Bacteroidia bacterium | reverse complement strand
GGTTTCGGGATGTAGCGCAGCCCGGTAGCGCGCTTCGTTCGGGACGAAGAGGCCGCAAGTTCGAATCTTGTCATCCCGACCAACAAAAAACAGCTTGAGAGTTTTTCCCAAGCTGTTTTGTTTTTATCAACTTTCCGAAAGATTACAACATTTCCCCGAAAAATTTCTTTCGAGTTCGCGTTTTGATTTGACAAATCCTTATCTTTGCTCAATGAATTAACGCAACGAATATGAAAAAGACACTGACGCTCATCATTTTGGCCTTCTTGGCCTTCTCACTCAATGCGCAAACCTTGAAAACCATCACTTGGGGCGAACAGCAGCGCGACTACTACGAATACGTGCCCTCGACCTACACGGGCGATACCCCCGCGCCCGTGCTCGTCATGCTGCACGGCATGGGCGACCAAGCCGCCGACATCCTCAACGTCACCAACTTTATGGACATGGCCGACGAAAAAGGCTGGATTCTGCTCTGCCCGCAGGCCTTGGAATTTGTTTTTGAGATTCCTTTTGCGGGCAGCTACAACTTCGGCACCTGCTGGGCGGCGGGCATAACCCTTAACGTTACCTTTACCCTTTACGGGATGCCTCTAAATTTCGACATTACCGTCAATGGCGATGTCGATGACTCGGGCTTCCTTTGCGCTTTGTTGGATGCCACCGAGAGCGCGTACAACATCGACCAAGACAGCGTCTTTTTCGGCGGATTCTCGCTCGGTGCTTGCATGAGCCACCGCATGGCCATCGAGCACGGCGACCGCATCAATGCCATCGCGGCGGTCAGCGGCGTGGTCGGCAACGACATGCAAGCCCTAAGTCCGACGGCCAACGTCAATGTGCTCGAAATCTTCGGCACCAACGACGAAGTGATTTCCTACGACAACGCCGAAATCTCGGTAGAAACCTATGGCTCCTATAGCATCGGCTTGCCCGCCGAGACTACCGTCGAATACTGGCGCGGCTTCAACCAATGCGACGAAGAAGCCATCGTTGAGCAATACCCCGACACCCAAAACGACGGCCTGACTTTCGAGATGCACAGTTACCAGAACGGCAGCAACGGCTCGCGCGTCAGTTTCCTCAAGGTGAACTGCGGCCAACACTCTTGGTATTCGGGCACCAGCTACGACATTGACTATGAGGTGGAAATCATCAAGTTCTTCACCAACACCCTCGACGTGACCGACTTGAACGAAAGCACCGAGCCAGCCTTGGCCATTTATCCCAATCCCGCCCGCGACATCATCCAACTCGACACCGACGACGAGGTCTTTATCTATGACCTCAACGGAAAAATGGTGCTGCAAGGCTCGGGAAAACTGGATGTCAGCGGTCTTCCCGACGGCCTGTATTTCGTAAAAGCAGGCGACACCTGCACGAAACTCATCATCAACAAAGAATGATATTTTACGGTTTTGTGTCAAAGACAATTATTACCTTTGCCCAATTATTTCTAGTAAAATATGTAATTAACAACTAAACAATCAAACCTATGAAAAAGACCTTTTTAACCATCGTCATGGCGCTTTTCACCATCGTCTCTTTTGCGCAGAATGATGAAGTCACAGGAGTGCGTATCCCAACCGGATACCAAGGTTTCGTGGAGATAGGCAACACCCTGTTTCATTTCGACAAGAACATGCAGACCACCATCCAACTATCGACCACACACGGTGCCAATTTCAACGAACAGCTTTATGCTGGTGCTGGCGTCGCCTTTGAAATGAACAAAGACTATTTATTAGTGCCTATCTATGTCAATTTCCGTTACCTATTCATGAGCCGTAGTATTGCCAGCCCCGTCCTAAGTATGCGCATAGGATCCTATTTCAACAAACAAATCGGCGGTTACGCCGACTTGGCTGTTGGCGTTCGCTTTGCCTCGAAACGCGACTTCGCTGTCAGCATGCTGCTGACCGGCTCATATTTCAGCAATATCACCCGCACTTTCCGCGAAGAGTGGGAGGATCCATATGGCTATTACCACTACGAACTAGTGGAGCGCCACATCAGTCCCTCGGGCCTCGGCTTGAGAGTTAGCATCGAATGGTAACCTCGTTTTAGAACACTTAAATCTACAACATTATGAGCAAACTGAAAAACCTGTTCTTTTTCGTCGCATCCACCCTTTTGCTGGCCAGCTGCGGCAAAGACCCCATGGAATCGAAACTGACAGTATCAGCTGACACGCTGGTCTTCAAAGGCAACCAATCCCTCATCCTCACTGTGACCACCGACTGCGCCGAAGCCAGGCATTTCGTTGTCAACAGACCTTATGAGTGGATAAATGTCTATCCAAGCGAAGGCACCATAGTGGCTGGAGAGCCTGTGGAAATCACCGTCACCTCATACCTTGATGACCCAATGAACATCATAGAGGATGACCTATACGTCAGCACAATCTACGATAGCAAAAAGGTGAAATTGGTTGGTCTGCCTGAAGACTATACCGACTACTTCCTTTCAGAGAACTTGTTCTTCCCAGAGAACGTCAACGATGCCATCATGCGCATCAGCAACTACGGCAACACCACGCTGGAGTATTCCATTGCCGCTTCGAGCAGTTTTATCAGCTTTTCTCCCACCTCGGGCCAGTTAGCAATGATGCAAAGTACCAACATCAACGTCATCATCGATCGCGAGCACCTGCTCACGGTATCGCATCCCGCGCTATATGTCACTATCGATGGCACAACGGACACGGTACCGCTCGTTTTGGAGAAAAAGTATATGCTGCCCAACGATGTAGTGGATGCTGAATACGCGAAAGCTACGAACCTGTTGGTGTATGTGTCCACCGATTCGAAACTCAATATTTATCATCCTGATACCAGGGTTCTTAGCTCCGTCGCACTCTCTTTTGCGCCCACTTGTGTGTCCATTTCACTTGACGGCACTAAGGCGGTGGTAGGCCACGATGCCCATGTTACCTATGTGGACCTGCTGACAGAATCGGTGCTCACTGAAAACACCATTTCTTGCGAGGCCAGCGACATTGTGCTTGCCAACAACGGTTGGACCTATGTGTTCCCTAGCTACGGGATGAGGATCTTGTGCCTTGACATGAACCAGCAAAACGCTCTTATAAATGAACATACGGGGTACTCCATCTATTATAACACCAAAGCGAAAATACATCCCTCGGGAAAATACATTTATGGTGCGGACAACGGATTATCGCCTTCCGATATTGAAAAATACGACATTCAGAACGGTACTGCGCATTATCTCTACGACTCACCCTATCACGGCGACTACGGCATGGGCGGCGACCTATGGTTTGAGGAAAGCGGAGAGCGCCTCTTCACCCGCGCCGGCACAGTGTTCAAAACCAGCGAAACGCAAAGCTCGGATATGATTTACAACGGCAAAATCACGCTGGAAGGTAGTTATAGAAGTATTCTTTGGCTTGACCAGCTTGACTTGAAGCACGAGTTGTATTTAGTCTTACGATCCAGCAGCTGGTATAATGACGATCCCAATCCACCGTATGTCTATGTCTATAACTCCAACAACTTGGTGTACAAAACCAAGTTAAAGGTTGAAGATTATTCTGTTGCCACCGACGACGGAAATGTCATCTACTCCGCCATTCCATATTTCGTGTTCGCCCATTCCAATGGCAACGAGCTTTATGTCATCACCAAAGCCGATGGTTCAGGAATGGTTCGCGAATGGGCCATACAAACCATTGACTTGAGATAAACAGCAGACAAAGCTATAAGTTTTTGATAAAGTCGGGGAAGCATACGCTTCCCCGACTTTCTTATAGCCCTGAAAGGGCGACCCCAACACACCCCGGCACGCAGTGCCGGGCTTGTAATATCAAAGCATATTAATCTTTTGCAAACATATCGATATACTCTTTCTCTTCGGAATTAATAGGCAACTCCTCATCGGAAACAACCGTGAAGACATAAACCAACTCCCTCTCGGTCTTGGCCTCTCTGATATATTGCCGCTTCAGTTTCGGATTTGCTCCCGAAAGTCCCAAGGTTTCCTCCATCTTCCGCTTGAGCGTTTTCTCCGGCGTGTCGCCGAATGCCACATGCCACCAGTAAAGTCTTGTTGTTTCTCCCTTTCCATTGATAACATGCAGATGCACAGCAGGATGCAGCATCTTGTTTCCTTTGTGCAGCTCCACGTACATGGCCCGCCCCATGATGTTGCCCCGCTCATTGACGATGGGCAAAAACTCGATGTCATTCACTTCCGGCTCAAAACGGCGAGGTTTATCAGTTTTAGGAAACAAGACAACAATCTCATTCTCAATCGTTTGCTGTGTCTGCTCAATCTGCACTGGTTTTTCCTCAATGATGCTTTGAGGTCGTTTTTCAGTTGTTGTCGAGGTTTTCGTGGGCTGGTCACTGACAATCTGGGTAAGCTCCATCGGCTCAAACGACACTTCCTCCAGCTTAATCCTATCTGTTCCTTTCAACTCGATGATGTCGCCTGCCTTCTTTCCCATCAACGACTTGGCGACTGGGGAGATGAACGAGATGAGGCCTTTGCTCACGTCGGCTTCATCCACGCCCACAATCCGCACCACGCGACCGTTGTAGCGCACCCACGCCCCGAAGCTCACCGTATCTTTCTTGGACTTGGAAAGGTCCACCTCCACGGCACTGTTGATGCGTTCAATGAGCAACTTCATTGTTGCGTCGATGAAATTGGCCATGATGTAGTTGTCGCCAGCCTTGACGCGCTCTGCCTCAAGGTTTTTCAACTCCTCTTTGAGTGCTGCAAGCCCTTCTTTCGTGACATAGTTGGGCACGCCTTGAGGCAGATACGCCCTCATCGGCACCCTTGGAATCTCTTCTTGGTCGCCTTCTTTTATGAAACCTCTGCTCATCACTGTAAACTGTAAGCTATAAGCTATAAGCCGTAAGCTGCAATTGGCATCGTTGCTACCATGCTTATTGCTTACAGCTTACGGCTTAAAGCCAAAAGCAAATTTCTGCTTATTTAATCACCAACTCGTCAATGATATTCTGGCACTTTCCGACTTTCTCAATGCACCACAGCAGGTAGCGCGCATCCATGCAGATGGTGCGCTGCACCTTTTGCTCGAAGCTGAGGTCGCCGCTCATGGCTTCCCAGTTGCCGTCGAAGGCCAGGCCGATGAGGTTGCCCTCGCCGTCGATGACGGGACTGCCCGAGTTGCCGCCCGTGATGTCGTTGGTGGTGATGAAGTTCACGACGAGGTCGCCGTTTTCGTCGGCATAGCGGCCGTAGTCTTTCTTATAATACAGATTGCGCACGTCCTGCGGGATGTCGAACTCCCAGTTGCCGGGCACGTATTTGGCCATCACGCCATCCATGGTGGTGTAATAGTTGTAATTGACGGCATCGGCGGCCTTGTAAGGCTCCACGGTGCCGTAGGTGAGGCGCATGGTGAAGTTGGCATCGGGATAGAAGTTGCGGTCGCTCTGCATTTCCATCAAGCCCTTCATGTAGAGGCGCTCGCCTTTGTTGCCAAGGTTTTGGGCTTCCTCATAGCGGGCATACAAAGTTTGGTACGAGTCGATGATGTTCATAGCGAGGGCAAAAATCGGGTCTTTGTCAAGGGCTTTGGGCTTGCTGATCCATTTTTCCACACGAGCCTTGTCGGTGAAGACGGACTTTTCGAAAGCCTTGGCCACATACGCGGTGAAGTCGCCACCGTTCTCGTTGCCGATACGGGTGATTTCGCTCGGACGAAGGTCGGCGGGAATGTTCTTGTAGAACAAAGCCAGCAGAGCGGCAGTCACGTCTTGGTCAAGCGGCATGGAATAGTCCTTGAAGAAGGTTTCCAAGGCGGGTTGCATCTTTTCGGCTTCGGCCTTGATGTCGGCTTTGTCGGCCTTGGCTTCAAACATCTTGTTGATGCGCATGAACCTGCGGCTGAAGGCGATGGCCTCACCGCCGTTCCAGCCGGCCTCGCGGTGATAGACGAAGGCCTTTTGGATTTCATCGAGGATGTTCCACTTTTTGACAATGCCTTTGAAGATGTCGCCATATTCGGCCTTGCGCTTCGGGTCGGCACCGACCCATCTTGCGAAGTCTTCCTCTTGGGCTTGGCGGCGTTCATAAACATGGTTGCGCTTCAGTTGCTTTACTTGACCAATGTAGTATTTCCAGTAGTTCGACACGCTGGCCTGCTTGGAGGCGTACATGATGAACACTTCTTGGTCGGCATCCATGTGCTTGCGGTAGTTGTCGAGCTTGGTGGTGCGGCAGTCGATGATGGCCGGACCTTCCTCCTCGATGACGTTCTTCACGGTGTAGGAAGTCGAATAACGGTCAGTCGAGCCGGGATAGCCGAGAATCATGGCGTAATCGCCAGGCTTCACGCCACCTAAGTTGATGGGCAGGAACCATTTAGACTTCATCGGGATGTTGTCTTCCGAATAATCGGCAGGGCTGCCATCGGGGGCGGTATAGACACGGAAGATGTTGAAGTCACCCTTGTGGCGCGGCCAAGTCCAGTTGTCGGTGTCGGCGCCATATTTGCCGATGCCCCAAGGCGGGCAGCACACTAAGCGCACGTCCCTATAAACCTCATACTCAAAGAGAATGAACTGGTTGCCGCTGTAGAAAGGCACAATCTCGATGCGCACCTTGCGGTCGCCTTTGCGGTCTTTCTCGATTTGTCGCGAGTTCTTGCCGATGAGTTCCTCGCGGTCGGCCTCAGAGGTCTCAGCCGTCACGCCTTGCAGCACGGCTTCGGTCACGTCTTCCACCTTTTTCAGGAAGGAGACGGTGAGGCTGGGGTTAGGCAATTCCTCGCCCTTGCTTTTGGCCCAGAAGCCATCGGTGAGGTAGTCGTGCTCGATGGACGAAAGTTTTTGCACATAGCTCAAGCCGCAGTGGTGGTTGGTGAGCAGCAGGCCTTCAGGGGAGATGATTTCGCCCGTGCAGCCGCCGCCGAATTGCACGATGGCATCCTTGATGCTCGGCTGGTTGAAGCTGAAGATTTGTTCCGCCGTGAGTTTGCAGCCCATGGCTTGCATTTCGGCCAAGTTCTGGCCATTCAGTGCGTAAGGCAGCCACATTCCTTCGTCGGCGCGGGCCACCGTCAGTGACAGCATTAATGCTGCAATTAATGAGAATAGTTTTTTCATTGTGATATAAATTTAATTGTTCGATTCTGTGGAATCTTCTTGTACCAACTTTCCAATGTAATCTATAAAAGTCTGTGCTTGTATTGTGAGGTCATCGGTCATTTCCTTGTCGCAATAGATAAAATCATCGTAATCACCGCTTTGCCTCTTTTCATAAAGCGTTGATAGTATTTTGCCAATCGGAACAGGCACCAATCCTTTTGACACAAAATGCAGTCCAAGCATGGCCTTAACTCCTGCATGTGACTTGGCTTCGATCTTATGTTTCAAAAGCAAGGCTTCCGTAGCATAATAACATGCATAATATAACCTATTCACCGCTGCGTTATAAAACTCTTTTTCAGTCATTACTGCGGCTTCTTCCATCGTAGCATACGCCCTTTCAAGGCGATAATCGACCAAGGCTTTTCTGCTTTCGTCATCCAATCCGCTCATAGTCTTACTCCTTCCTTCATTACATTGAGGTAAAATGGTGTTACCAACGGGCGGTTTTCCCATTGCTTTTTCAGCATTACAATCGGGCTAATCGCAACACCCGTTTGTAGTTCCAGTTCATAAAGCGGCAAGGTAACGGCATCTTCCTGTGCCAGAGTGAGTTTGTCGCCATCGACAAGAATAAGCAGGTCGATGTCGCTGTCAGACCTTGCCTCGCCACGGGCTTCGCTGCCATACAAAATGACCTCCGCCGTAGGAAACAAACGCCGCATCAGCATCTGGATTTGTAGCACTATTTCTTTTCTACTCATTTTTTTCTCCTTTCTCTTTTGGAACCCTCGACCCAAGCATCAAAAACGTCGATACAATGATTTCGGCTATAGTTAAGCCGAGGACAAGCCACAAAGTATCGCTCCAAGTGCGTTTGCCGAAAACAGCGAAAAGCACCGCAGCAACAACCATTCCCGCCCATCCGGCGAGACCGCAACAACCATTCCCGCCCATCCGGCGAGACCGCCTTTCAGTAAGTTTTTCTGGTCTTTTGAGAGTTTCATGGCATTGAAATTTTCGGCAAAGATAGTGAATTTGGCGTTCATGTCTTCGTTTACAAGAACATTGTCATATAAAGTCTTGTTTTTACCCCATTTTGCCGAAAATCGCAAAATTTTGCACTACAGATACCTCATCCCCCCAACAAAAAACCCCTCCTCTTGGGGAAAAAGGAGGGGAAAAACAATATAAAGATTATGAAAAAAATCCGAAGTTCGGTTTGCCAAGGCTTTCAATCGTGCTTTGACGGTGCAAAGATAGGCAAATTTTTGTTGCGTGCAACACATCCCCTCGATTTTCGAAAAAATGTGTTGCGCGCATCGCGGCGCCAGCAATCACTGCTTGGCGGCCATCACCAACTGACCTCTGTAATACAGGTCGCCGTCAACGTAATAGGCTCTGTGCATGACGTGCATCGTGCCGGTCACGGGGCAAACGGTCACGTTAGGTGTTTCAGCCTTGTAGTGTGTTCTTCTCTTCGCGCCTCTGGTGTGAGACTGTCTTCTTTTAGGATGTGCCATTTTTTTATTATTTTAACTTGTTGTTTATCAATTATTTGAATCTTCCAACTTAATATCTTTCAATGCGGCCCAGCGTGGGTCCATCTCGTTCTCGTCCTGCGTCTCCTCAACGGGTGCTTCCGCTGTGAGCATCGCCATCACTTCGGGGTTGCATTGTCCTTCGGGATGCACGCGGTGCATCGGGACGGCGAGGATGATGAACTCATAAACCAAAGAACTGATGTCGTAGTCGGCTTGTTCTGCCGGAACGACTTCCACATCGTCCGACTCTTCGGCGTTCTCCGTGCCAAGCTTGAGGAAGAACTCGCGCTCGTCGCGGATGGGGAGGTCGAACTCGTCGGCGCAGCGGTCGCAGGCCACACGCACCGTCCCTTCAATGCCGAAATGTAGCACCATCAGGGTCTCCTGCCGGTCGATGTCCAAACTCACGACCACCTTACCTTGCTGAATCTCAGAGTATTCCCTCTCTGCGAAGAAACCGTCGTTGATTTCAAACTGGTAGGAGTGGCTGCCCAAGGCGAGGCCGCTGACCGGTATCAGAAATTCGTTCTTCTTCTCCATCTGCCTAAAAATCGGGCTGCAAAATTACGGAATTAATTTGAATATGGTGCAGGTTGGGGTGGAATTTTTTGCAGCAAATCGGACACAAGCCCGTTTTTCAAGAAATTATTGTTATTTTTGCAGCAATAAAAATCACAGGAAATGGGAAATGACGACAATGGAACTGAACGCGCAGATTTGGCGCAACATGGCGGAGATCGCCGACAACGAGTCGCTGATGAGGCAATTGGCCAAATACCTGAAGAAGCTGGTGGCCAAAAAGGACGACCCCACCTTGATGACGAAGGAGGAGTTTTTCTCGCATGTTGAGGAAGCAGAAGCCCAATATGCCCGAGGCGAATACACTATCCAATTGCCAGGAGAGTCATTATCGGACATGCTAAAAAGATGTGGCTATGCAATATGAAGTAAGATACACTCCTGAAGCCAACATCGGTTTGGCCAAATTGGAGAAATCGGAGCCTAAGGCTTTTGCAAAAGTCCAACGCTTTATTGAGGATTTGAAAACGCATCCGAAAACGGGGCTGGGTCATCCCGAACCGCTAAAAGGTAAGCCTGAAGGCAGATGGAGCCGTGAAATCACAAAGAAGCATCGACTGGTTTATAGGATCTTTGAAACCGAAGTCGTGGTGCTGGTGCTCACCGCCTACGGGCACTACGACGACAAATAAGTTCCGTATCAATTTCCTTTTTCCAAAACCTCTAAGGCTTTCTGCAAGATGTCGTCCATTGGGGCGTAAATCGGGTAGAAGCCTTCGTCGTCGAAGAGGTTGCGGGCAATGTAGGCTTTTAGGAGAATGTCGGCCTCGCGTCGGGCCACTCGTTTCTCTTCCTCGCCGCCCTTGATGCCTTTCTCGTCGGCCAATTTCACCAACTCGGAAAACATGGCATCGGTCACGCGGAAGCCCTTGTCGAAAGCCTCAACGGTCTTGAAACGGCTCAAATCTTTGCGGTGCTCATCGGTGTACTCGAAGGCGTATTGGTAAAGCAGCCCGAGGTTGGCGATGCGGTTGAAATAGTATTCCGTGCTGTCATCCACCAAAGGCACATAAACATCGGGCATGATGCCACCGCCGCCATAAACGGTCTTTCCTTTAGGTGTGGTAAATTTCAGTGAATCAGCGAAATGGATGCTGTCTTCGCTATATACCTCGCCGCTTTCGTAACGCTCATAGGCCTCAAAAATATACTTCTCTCTGTCGCCGCTGAAAGGCTTTTGGATGCAACGTCCCGTGGGTGTGTAGTAACGCGCCACGGTGAGGCGGATGGCCGACTGGTCGCTGAGCATGATTTGTTCCTGAACGAGTCCTTTTCCGAATGAGCGCCGTCCGATGATGGTGCCTCGGTCGTTGTCCTGCAATGCTCCGGCCACGATTTCACTCGCACTCGCCGACTCGCCGTCGATGAGCACAACCACGGGGATATCCTCCAACATTCCGCGACGGCGGGCGTTCATGTATTGACGCGGACGGTTGCGGCCTTCGGTATAAACAATGAGGCTGCCCTTGGGCAAAAACTCATCGGCGATTTCAACTGCGGCGCTGAGATAGCCGCCCGTGTTGCCGCGCAAGTCGAAAACGAGTTGCTTCATGCCCTCTGATTTCAGCTTGCGGATGCCTTTCTTGAACTCGTCGTAGGTGGTGGCGGAAAACTTGCTGAGTTTCAGGTAACCCGTCTGACTGTCAAGCATGTAGGCAATATCGACGCTGTAGGTCGGAATCACGCCGCGCGTAATGGTGAACGGCAGCAGACCTTCCACGCCGCGACGCAGCATTTCCACTTTGACTTTGGTGCCTTTCGGGCCTTTCAGCTTGCGCATCACGTCCTCGTTTTTGAGTTTCTTGCCCGCCGCAAGCGAGTCGTCGATAGTGATGATGCGGTCGCCGGCGAGGATGCCGACCTTCTCGGACGGCCCGCCCTTGATGACGCTCACGATGGCAACGGTGTCTTTCTCGATTCGGAACTGCACCCCGATGCCCTCAAAACTGCCCAACAGCGGGTCGTTCACGGCATTGAACTCCTCCAACGAAACGTATTGACTGTGCGGGTCGAGGTCTTCCATCATGGCCTGAATCGCCCATTCTTGGAGTTGGTTTTTGTCAATTTCATCGACATAGTCTTCGCCAATGCGCCACATGACCTCGTCGAACTTGTTGAAGTCGGAGGAAACGGGCATGACGCGACGAGTTACACCTATATTAATATAGATGCCGACTAGGATACCGACCATGAAGAGCAGTATCAGCCAGAAAGGACGTGTCCTGTTTTTTTCCATGTTTTATTCCACCGTGGCGCTCGACAGTTCGAGGCTGCGGTCCATCTTCTTGAAGAGGCCTTGCAGCACCGTTCCGGGACCCACTTCGACGATGTTTCTCACACCATTGGCGAGGATGTTGCCCATGGTTTGCGTCCACAGCACGGGTGAGGTGAGTTGCGAAATGAGATTGTTCTTGATGATTTCGGGGTCGTTTACCGATTGTCCCGTAACATTTTGATAAATCGGGCAGATGCCTTGGTTGAAAGTGGTTTCGTTGATGGCTTCGGCTAATTCAACGCGGGCCGGCTCCATCAGCGGGCTATGGAACGCGCCACCCACGCTGAGCGGCACCACGCGCTTCACGCCGGCTTCTTTCAGCTTTTCGCAAGCGGCCTCAACGCCCTCAACGGAGCCAGAAATGACCAGTTGGCCCGGGCAGTTGTAGTTGGCCGGCACCACCACCATATCCTTGATGTTGGCGCAGACTTCCTCAATCAGGCTGTCTTCCGCGCCTACTACGGCGGCCATCGTGCCAGGTTGGGCTTCGCAGGCCTTCTGCATGGCCATAGCGCGCTTGCTGACGAGGCGCAAACCATCCTCGAAGGTCAAGACCTTGTTGGCCACCAAGGCCGAAAACTCGCCCAACGAATGGCCTGCCACCATGCTCGGGTCGAAGTCTTCGAGCAGTGAGGCGAGGATAACCGAATGAAGGAAGATGGCCGGCTGGGTGACCTTGGTTTGGCGCAGGTCTTCTTCGGTGCCTTCAAACATCACGTCGGTGATATTGAACTTCAGGATCTTGTTCGCCTTTTTGAACATATCCTTCGCTTTGGACGACTTGTCGTACAAATCCTTTCCCATGCCCACAAATTGAGCCCCTTGTCCGGGGAAAACGTATGCTTTTATCATATTGTGTTTGTTATTTCAAGATTTCAAGATTTTAAGATTCTGGACTGCTTTGCCGCGCTTTGCTCGCAACTCCTCGCAGTGACGCGAAGCGACTAATGCAGATTCGACCCAATCAATTGGAAGAACTCCTCGCGTGTCGATTCGCGCTCGAAGGCTCCGATGAAGTCGCTGGTGGTGGTCACGGCACTTTGTTTTTGCACGCCACGCATCGACATGCACATGTGTTGTGCCTCGATGACGACAGCCACACCCAAGGGATGCAAGGCGTCATTAATGGCGTTTTTGATTTGCGTCGTCAGGCGTTCTTGCACCTGAAGGCGGCGCGAATAGGCCTCTACCACGCGTGCGATTTTGCTCAAGCCAGTGATGTAACCGTTCGGGATATAGCCCACATGTGCTTTCCCGATGAAGGGGATGAGGTGGTGCTCGCAAAGAGAATACACCTCAATATCCTTGACGATGACCATCTGGCGGTAGTCTTCCTTAAACTTGGCCGACAGCAGGATTTCCATCGGGTCGAGCTGATAGCCGTGGGTGAGGTATTGCATCGACTTGGCCATGCGGAAAGGGGTTTTTAGCAGGCCTTCGCGTTGCGGGTCTTCGCCCAAAAGCTCAAGGATGGCCGTGTAGTGCTCTTGCAATTTGGCCAAACGCTCTTCGTCGAAATGTTCAATGGCCTCGTAGCCGTAATAGCGTTTCAGTTTTTCTTCGTTCATCGTCAGCCTATTTTTTGCGTGGGCATGGCAACAGTCGAGGATTGTCCCATGGCGCATTTTCCGGTGAATTGAGCGCCCACTTCAATCATAAGTTGCTTGGTAGTGAGTTCCACTTCCACTTTAGAGGTGGACTTGAGCGCGGTGAGTTCGTCGGTCTTGAT
>CADAVB010000039.1:0-4402 GCA_902791165.1 uncultured Bacteroidia bacterium | reverse complement strand
ATGCTGACCTTGCCGTTCGACTTGAGGGAGCCGATGAGGTGGCCGTCGATGCGGATGTCGCCGCTTGAGTCGATGTCGCCTTTGATGACGGTGCCGTTACCTATGAGGTTGCGTGCGGGTGATTCCATGATTTTCATTATTGTTTGTTGTTGGAATTGATGAATTGTATGTATTCTTCCATGTCTTTCGACTGGTAGAGTAGGGGATAGTTCTTGGTGGATATGGGGTTGATAGAGTAAAGGGCTTTGTCGATGCCGCCGAAGACGTATTCATTCATTGTCATCGTGGTGATGTAGTTGTTGGCTTCTTGCAGGTTGTCGAAATTGCCGATGGTTATCAGGGTTTTGTTGTCGTCGAGCAAGACGCTTTTGATGTTGAAAGTCTTTAGGCGGTGCTCCCTGCGGTTGAAGTCGCTGATACGCACCTGAAGCGGGTCGATGCGCACCTGTTTGGAGTCGCAGCATATCATCACGAAGTGTTGTGAATTAGGCTCGTTGGTGTATGCCGTAGCTTTTTTCACTTCGGGTTGTTCGGCTTCGGGGTCCTTGATATTGTCGAGTACGATTCCGATTTGGTATTCTTGGTTGATGTTCTCAAGCACTTGTTGGGCGTAGGGCGTGATGCTGCTGTTGGGATAGGTTCGCACAAGGTCATACAAGGCAAAGGCCATCGTATCGACGGAGATGAGGCGGCCTTTGGCCACGGCGTTGAGGAAAGCGAAGCGCGGCATGAGTGCGGTGTCAGACTCGTAGAGTTGCATGGCGCGTTCGGTGTTCATCTTCACGCGGTGGTATTGGCCTTGCTCGAAGGCTTCGTAGGTCTTGGCATAAAAGTCGGACGAGGCATTCTCTTGTTCCTGGAGTTTCTTGAAATAGTCGGGGTCGTTGATGAATTTGGCGTAGCTTGAGTTGGGGTACTTGTCGAGGATTTTTCCTTTGTAAACGAGGGCTTGATCGGTGTTCGACACGTCATTGTTGAGTTTGTAGAGGGCGTACCAAGTGGGTAGTTCCTTTTCGTTGCCGGGGTAGCGGCGGTCGAGGGTTGCGTACGACTCGATGGAGCGGTGATGGTCGTTGAGGCGGTCCATGTAGAGGAAGCCGAGGTTGTAGAGTCCATCGGCGATGAGCGAGTCGCACACGGCGCGTTCTTCGGCGGTGAAGGGGAGGTCCATCAGGTAGTAGCCACGGTCATGCGGGGTGTAGTTCGGAATCGAGTCTTGCTTGCCTTGTCCACCTTGGGCTTCCAGCGCCGCTTTTTCCTTCATTTTTTCGTCAGACATGGCGGAAGCGAAGCTCATCTTGTCGCTGATGCGCCAGTTGTCCTCGAGTTTTCTCATGCCCCATTTCCTGGTGAATTCGGTGAAGCCTTTCGACAACGCGGCAGGGTTGTAGAAATACCATGACGAGCCGTTGGTTTCGGAGGTGCTGCTGGCTACCACGTCACCTGTGGCGGCGCCCATCATGGCTAATTGTTCCTCGTATTCGCGTTGCTCTCGTTCTTCTTGCTCTTGTTGCTTGACTTGGGCAATGATGCGGTCGATGAGCAAGTTGCGCGAAGTGGAGTCCATGTCGGCCACGCGCAAGAGGCTGTCTTGGTCGCGGACGATGTTGGCGTACATCACCAGTTCGTTGAGGGTTTGCGAGATGTTGAGGATGCTGTCGTAGCCTTCGTAGGTGCGTTCCATGCTGCTGACGGCAGTGTCGTAATAGGCTTGGGCCAGTTCATAGTCGTTGCGTTCGAAGAGGATGGTGGCCACTTTGAGCGACGACTGTGTACGTTGTATCCTGTTGTTGTTGAACGCAGCGACCGACTTCCTGAGGTAGTCAATGGCGCGGTTTTCGTCGCCTTCGCGCAGGGCCAATTCGGCCATGGCGTAATAAATGCGGTCGGCAAATTCGTCGTTGTTGGGGTCGCGCAGCATTTTGTTCAGCATCTTGTAGAGGTCCTTGGCGTTGTCGGACGAGCCCATCTTGGCCATGTTCATCCGCGACTCGAAGGCCATTTCGTAGATAGGGTTGCGTCTGATGACTTTTTTGAACTGTGCTGTGGCGCGTTCGGCGTCGCCTTGCTGCATGTAGATTTGTCCCATGATAAACATGGCGCGGGTGCGCAAGTCGCGGTCTTTGTTGAGCAACAGGCCGTTCTTCAGGTACCTGATGGCGTTGTTATAGTCTTTGACGGCGATGTAGTAGTCGGCAATGGTGTAGTCCATGTTTTGCAGCAGTTCTTTGGGAGGCTTGTTGAGGCCTGCCGACTTGGCTTGCAGTTGCTCAATCATGGCTACGGCTTTGGGGTATTCCTCGGTCTGGATATAAGTCTTGACGAGCCAAAGGTTGGCCACGTGTGCGATATTGTTGTAGTTGTATTCCGAGGCTACGAAGTCGAAGGTGCGCTTGGCGGGGATGTAGTCGTGCTTGTAGAAGTGGGCTTTTCCCATAACCAAATAGGCATCGTCAATCCATCTCACGCGCTCGCGGCTGTTGAACTTCATAGAGTGTTTTTGTACGCAGATGGAAGTCTTCTCCAAGACGCGGTCCATGGTGGAGTTGAGGCTCATGCCGTCTTGTTGGGTGCCGTAATTATAGACCCGCAGCACTTTTGAATAGTCGTCTTGAACTTTGTTTTTCAGTTGTTTGTCGCCTTCCATAAGGCTTTTTTCGCCGTTCCAATAGACGTTGTAATGGCTGGTCAGGTTATGGAACATTCGGCGTGTGATGGTGTTTTTCTTGGTGCTGCAACCGTTGAGGAGCAGCAAGCCTAACACACAACCTAAAATGATGATATGCGGTTTTCTGTACACTTCTTATTGTCGTTTTATACTATAACTATTTTCCCGCCGATTTATTACAGGGACGCTAAAAGAGCCTTATTTGTTTTGCTCGAGCCATTTTCGGGCTTCGGTGAGCAGGAGGGCATCGGTAGGGTCGGTAAGGGCCGACTTCAGTTGGATGGCGATGCTGTCGTTGGCGGCCTTAAACTCGCTGAGCAGCAGTTGGTCGAAATCCTGTTGGCGGCTTTTCTCGATGTGTTGTTTCTGCTCGTTGAGCGCGTTGAGGGCTTGGCTTTGGTAGCCTTCCACCCCGAAGAAGGGCTTTAGGTTCTTGGCAAAACGAAGGCTGTCGTCGGTCCATACGGGAGCAATCGGCTCGTCAAGCGAAGTGAGTTTGTATTTTTCCTGAAGGGCGGGCAATTCCTTTTGCATATTGTCCATTTCGCGGGCAAAATCGACGGCCATGCGCTCGGCGCGCTCTTTCTCCACGTTGGCTTTGATTTTGGGCACATACAGATAGGCCAAAATGCCAACCACGGCGAGGATGGAGATGAGGACGATGGCCAGCATGGAGTGTCCTTTCGAAATGGCCGATTTTACTTCCGAAACGCTGTCGTAACGCTGTTCCTTTGAGAACTGGGTGCTGTGGGTAGCCACGTTCACATAGTGCTTCGAGATGTTGCGCTCGCCGATAAACTCCATGATTTTTCCCAACGAATAGATGTCGGCTCTTGGGTCGATGTCTTCGCCTTTGATGATTTCGGGGGCCACAAATTCCATCTCCTTGATGAGCAGTTCGCGGTCGGCGTCGGGATTGGTTTCCGGAACGCCGATGTCGATGAGCTTCACGCGGCAGTCGTTGGCTGTAACTAGGATATTTTCGGGTTTCAGGTTGCTGTGGATGATTTGGTTGCGGTGCAGGTAGGTCAAAGCGTCGCAGATTTCGACGAGGATGCTTTTCACTTGTTTTTCCGACAAGGTGCCCACGCGCACGTGTTCGGCCAGCGACTTGCCTTCGATGTATTCGAGGATGATGCAGTCGCCTAAGCCTTGGATGGTGACGCAGTCGAGTGCTTTGCGCACATGCTTGTTGTCGAGCGTGCTGGCAATGTCGTATTCGTTGCGCAGCGAGGCGCGGCATTGGGCGTTGTTGGCTCGGTCGGCTTTCAGGGTTTTGATGATGACCTTTTGGCCGTTGTGTTGCGCCGTGAACAGGCGGCTGTTGCCGTAGCGCGACTCAAAAAAGGGCTTGATGTCGGTATATTCGGCCGACCGAATCTCCTCCGGTTTGGCCGAAGGTGCTTTTTCTTGGGCTACAACGGGCTGTTGCTGAGCCTTTGCGCCGTCTTGATATGGTTCGTTGTTCATAAAATCAATTTCTTCCATTCTTCACTAAGTATTTGACTTCGTCAGAATGTTTCCGGCATCAAGTGTCGGGACAGTCAAACGATTTGGGCGCAAATATAGTGCTTTTTTCCGAACTAATCGCAAAAGTGGCCTCGGAAAGTGAAAAAATGGCTGAAAAAACGTTCTCCTACTCCACCGTTCCAAAGCCCTCCGACATCATTACATCGTTGTTGATCAGATAGACTTCAACTTTCTCCAACTGCTTGAATTTCTTTAAGTTCCGAT
>CADAVB010000038.1 GCA_902791165.1 uncultured Bacteroidia bacterium | reverse complement strand
GGCCAGGGGGATTCAACCCCCGCCACCTACACCTTCGAGGCCAAGACGACCGACTACCGCAGCCGCTTCAAGGTGGTGTTTGTGGCCAAGTCGGCCTTCGAGGGCGACAACGAGAGCAACTTCGCCTTCCACAACGGCAGCGCATGGGTCATCAACGCCTCCGCCGACGCCACCGTGCAGGTGATTGACATGATGGGTCGCGTGGTGGTTTCAACCGACGTTGCGCGCGGCGTTTCCACCAACGGCATCGCCCCAGGTGTGTACGTGATGCGCCTCATCGACGGCAACGACGTGAAGACGCAGAAGATTGTCGTCGATTAATTGTTTTGACCAATGACCATGACCAATGACCATGACTATGACCACGACACCCAAGGCGTCAACCTCTGCGCCCCAGCCCGAAATGGCCATAGTCATAGTCACGACACCCAAGGCGCCAACCACCGCGCCCCAGCCCGAAATGGCCATAGTCATAGTCAAAGGTCATAGTAACCCAACTAAACAACTAAATAACAAAACACTACAACAATGAAAAAGACCATAACAACCCTCGCCCTCATCCTCGGCCTGGCCATCGGCGCGACGGCGCAAGGCGGCGGCCTCTTCTATCGCGGCGAAATGTCCGAAAGCAGCTACAGAGGCGGCAATTCGCCCCTGCTGCCCATGGAGCACAACCTTAGCGGCGACCAAGACGCCAACGAGACCACCCTCGAAGGTGGCGTGGCAGCCATGTTCGCCCTCGGCGTGCTCTACCTGACGCGCAAACGGCGCGACGACTAAACCAACATGAAGTAAATTTTCCTTTTCATAGTCGCTTGAAAAAGCGGAAAACGGCAGCAAAAGCTGCCGTTTTTTTTGTCAATCTCGCAATGTCAAAAGGCAAACATTCTCCACATGCTGCGTGTGCGGGAACATATCCACGGGTTGCACGGCCATCACTTTATAAGCCGAATCAAGTAGTTGTAAATCACGGGCTTGTGTGGCGGGATTGCAGCTAACGTAAACGATTTTCTTGGCGCGGATTTTCAGCAGTTGCTCCACCACCTTTTCTGCCATGCCCGCGCGGGGCGGGTCGGTGACGATAAGGTCGGGGCGACCGTTGGTTTCGATGAAATCGTCAGTGAAGACCTTGGC
Organism: uncultured Bacteroidia bacterium; assembly: GCA_902791165.1. Lineage (GTDB taxonomy): Bacteria > Bacteroidota > Bacteroidia > Bacteroidales > F082 > Limimorpha. The sequence continues at coordinate 36,695 of CADAVB010000038.1, read as the reverse complement.
CATGTCGCCGGCATAGAAGGTGCAGTTGGTGATGCCGTTGATTTCGGCGTTCACTTTCGCGTCGGCGATGGCAGCCTCAACGTACTCAATGCCAACGACTTTCTTTACGAAACGCGAGAAATACTGCGCAATAGTGCCTGTGCCCGTGTAGAGGTCGTACATCAGCTCGTCGCCCTGTACATTGGCCAAGTCGAAGGCGGTTTTGTAAAGCCTTTCTGCCTGATACACATTGGTTTGGAAGAAAGAAACCGGCCCGATGCGGAATTTTAGGTCGTCGAAACCGGGTCGGGGAGAGGCCATCGTTTCCAAGAGGTAAGGCTCGCCTTTCAGGCACTCAAACGGCAGGTCGTTGATGATGTCGTTGAGCTTCGGGTTGATGACCAACAGCAGTGACACGATTTGCGGGAAGGCCATTTCCAAAGCGGGAATCAGCTCGTGGCGCACTACTTCGTTCTCCTCGCCGATAACCAAAATCACCATGAACTCGCCCTTCGAGTTGCAGCGCACCACGAGGTTGCGCATCAAGCCTTCGTGAGCGCGGAAGTTGTAGTAAGGCAACTTGTGTTCCAATGAGAACTTCCTGACAAACAGTCGGATAGCGTTGGAAGGCTCGGCCTGCAGGTGGCACTTTTCAATATCCACGACGCGGTCGAAAAGCTGGGGCAGGTGGAATCCGAGGCCCTTGCAGTCGTCCTCGCTGTGGGTGCCGTTGGGTGCGCCGTCGGTGAGCCACTTGCGGTTGGAGAAGGTGTATTCCAACTTGTTGCGGTATTGGAACTGCCTTTCGCAACCGAGAATCGGGCGGATTTCGGGGTACTCGATTTTCCCGATACGGTCGAAGTTGTCTTGAACCTGTTTCAGCTTGTAGAAAATCTGCCACTCGTATGCCATCTGTTGCCATTTGCAGCCGCCGCAAAGTCCAAAGTGCTGACACACAGGCGTGATGCGCTTGTCGGAATACTGCTTGAAGTTCACGATGCGACCCTCGAAGAAGTTCTTTTTGCGCTTGAAGACCTCAATATCGACGATGTCGCCTGGAACGCCAAAAGGAATGAACACCACGCGACCTTCAGGCTTGGCCACCGACATACCTTCGGCTCCAGCGTCTATAATTTCCACGTTCTCAATGAGTTCGGGCTGTTTTTTGACTTTGTTTCTCATATTTCTTTTTACTATGGCTTAGGGCTGATGATTATGGCTACTTTTACGTTATGTGAAGCTGCCATAGTCATAGGCTATTGGCTATTAAATAATTCCCACGACTTTTTCGCCTGTTCCTCAAACATCTGCCAGCCGTTGTAAACCTTGGCGCCCCAAGTCTGCCCCAATTCCATGAAAGCGGTCTGTTTCGGGTTGTAAATCAGGTCGATAAGGATGTGCTTGTTGCTTAAGGCTTGGTAGTGGATTTCGGGGAACTCGTCGATGCGAGGCATCATGCCCAAGGGGGTTGTATTAATAATAAGGTGTGATTTCTTCAATGTTTCGTCAGTCAGTGTGTCGTAGCTGAAAGTGCCCTTCTCCGTGCTTCGGCTGACAGTCGAGTAAGGTATATTACGCTGTTTCAGAACGTATTGCACTGCTTTCGATGCGCCGCCAGTGCCCAACACCAAGGCGTGTTCGATGGTTCGGCCTTTTAAGGCGCGTTCCAAAAGGATGTTGAATCCGTAAACGTCTGTGTTGTAGCCTTTTGTCTTGCCGTTTTCCACTTTCACCACATTCACCGCGCCGATTTCCTTGGCTATGGGGTCAATGTCGTCCAAAAGCGGGATGATACTTTCCTTGTAAGGAATCGTAACATTGAATCCGCAGAGTTCGGGGTGCTCGGCGATGAGGTCGAGAATACGCTCAACCGACTGAATGTCATAGTTTTGGAATCGGCAGTCCAGACCTTCGCGCTTGAACTTGTCCGTGAACAAATCGCGGGAGAAGGAATGTTTCAGTGGGTGGCCGATGAGGGCGTATAGTTTCATGGCTTGGCGTTTTTGTCGGTGTTTTTTTCTAGCGTTTTAGCCATATTCTCCGTGAGGATGATGATGGCCGCGCCCAAAACGATGATAGCCAGGGCGATGAAGAACTCGCCGTTGATAGCGGGCCATTGCCAGTGGTAGCCCGAAACCTTCTCGGTGCCGTCTTTCAGCACGGTCGTGATGGCGGTTTTCCAAGGCCAAATGATGGGCAGCGATCCAAGGATGAAACCCGTCAGCAGGGCCACGGTTTGGTCGTGGAAACGCTTGAAAATCCAGGAGAGCAGGTGGGCAAAGGCTATCAATCCGACCACAGCGCCGATGACGACAGGAATGAGGATTTTGACGGACTCGCCAGGCGATGTGGTCAGCAAGTCAATCGCGTCAATCATCACGTACTCGTAGTTGCCCATGAGCAACAGGACGTATGAGCCAGAAACTCCTGGGAGGATCATGCTGCAAGTGCCTGCCATGCCGCAAAGAATGAGATAAACGAAGTTGTGGTTTTCTTGCGCGGGCGTTCCGAAGGCGATGAAGAGTGCGATGCCCGTCCCGACAAGGAAAAACACGATGCTCGCAAGGTTCCATTTGTTCACGGTGCGCCCCACATAATAGATGGACGCGAGGATGAGGCCGAAGAAGAAAGCCCAGATATAAACTGGATAGTTGGCAAACAGGAACTTGAAGAGCTTGGCTACTGAGAGGATGGCGACGGCGATGCCGACAAACACGGCAAGAAGGAATTTCAAATCGACATGTTCGGCGAAGGCTTTCCATTTGCCAGTGAAAAACAGTTTCAAAGCCGTGAGGTTGAACGACTTGATGCTGTTGATGAGCCGCTCAAAGATGCCAGTGATTAGCGCGATGGTGCCGCCCGAAACGCCAGGGATGACATTGGCTGCGCCCATGCCCATGCCTTTGAAGAAGTTAATGAGAAAGGTTTTCATGGTTGTTTTTGTGTTGTTCAATCAGATTGAGAATGTCCATATCGTTGGCCAAAAGCTCGCGGTCAAATTCGAGGAAGTCGGGGTAGGCCTCGAAGTTGGCATACAAGGCGCGGTCGAGGGTTTCTATGGCTTGCGTCCTGTAGCCTTTCACGAAGTAGGCGTAGGCAAGGAGGTAAAGCAGCGCGGAGTCGTTGTCGGTCTGTTGCAGTCCGAAGACCAAAGTGTTGATGGCCTCGTCTATTTTGTCCGTTGCGCCGTATAGGTCGGCGATGTAGTAATAGGCATCGGGGTCGTTCGGCGTCATTTCCTGGATTTTGCGCAAATACTGCATCGAGGTGTCGTTGTCGTTCATGGTACGGTATTCGGCGGCGATAGAGTAGAGGTAATCGGTTTCCCAAGGCTCCAATTCGAGGGCTTTCTCGAAGAATCGGATGGCTTTCTTGTTTTGGCCTCGGTCGCTCAAAACGTAGCCCAATCCCGCCCATCCGCTTCCAATCAACGGGTTGATTTCCACGGCTTTGAGAAAATTCTCCTCGGCGGTTTGAAGGTCTTCGAGGCGGTAGTAGCAATCGCCCAAGGCGGCACGAATCATCGAGGTTTCCACGCCGTTGCGCAGGGCTTCTTCGAGCGTGTCGATGGCCTCCTTGTAGCGTCCGAGGTCGTAGTAGATGTCGGCGAGGTGGTTGTTGGTCCAGATGTCGGTGGGGTTGATGGAGAGCGCAAATTCGTATGGGTCGATGGATTCCTCGTATTGGCCTCTCATGCGGTAGCAGTCGCCGATGCTGGCCCAAGCCTTGCTGTCGTGCGGGTTTTCGTCAATGAGTTTTTGGAAGAAGTCGAAAGCCTCTTGGTCGCGTCGCGCACTCATGTAGCAGCAGCGTATCTCGTGGTAGATCGTGTCGTGCTCGTCGGCAAACGGCAGGGCTTTCATATAGAAGTCGATGGCGAGGTCGAATTTTTCAAGCCGTTGGTACTCGTAGGCAATGGCGTTGTAAAGATCGAATTTCTCGTCCTCGTCGAAGAATGGTAGGGCGTTGCAGTAGCTCTCGATGGCCTCTTTCGACTTGCCGAGCAGTGCCAAACACGAGCCAAGAGTGAGGAAATAGTCGGGTTCCTCTTCGTCGCGGTCGATGTGTTGCAGCAGCTCGAAAGCGCGTTGGGCGTCGTTTTCCAAAAGGTATTGTCGTGCTTCCTTGATTTTCAGAAGATTGCTTTCGGGATGCTGCGCCATGGCGATTTCCACGGCCTGCCGCGACTTTTTCAGATCGTTCTGGGCTGTGTAATGGTCGATGATAAACTCGAACTCCTCGCTGTCGAAATAGACGGAGTTGTGCGCCTCAAGCATGTTCTCATATTTCTCGACGGCGGCCTTTCGGTCCTGTTCCTCTTCAAGGTAGTCTTCCAAATCCTCGTCTTCAAACATTCTTCAGAATTTTTGTGCAAAAGTAATAAAAATTTGGGATATGCCGTAATTTTGTATTTTTGTGTCTCAAAACACTTCATAAACATGAAAAGGCTCACCTTATTGACGATGTTGATTCTTGCGTTTTTAGGACTTTCGGCGCAAAATGCATGGACCATAAAAACCGTTCCCAACACTCGCTTGGAAAGCAACGAAATCCACGTCAGCGACCCCGACGGCTATCTTTCCGACAGCGCAGAAATGAGAATCAACACGGCCTTGTGTGCCATCCGTGAGCAAGCAGATGTCTTTGTGGTTAGTTTAAGTTCCATAGGAGATGACGAGCCAAAACGCTTTGCAACTCAATTGTTTAACTATTGGGGAATTGGCGATGCCGCAACCAACAACGGTGTGTTGCTTTTGTTTGTTGAAGACCAGCGCGCCTTGGAGTTTGAGACGGGCTACGGTGCCGAGGCAACCATGACCGATGCCACGTGCCAGCAAATATTCACAAAAACCATCGTGCCCTATTTTCGCGCCGGCGACTACGAGGGCGGACTTTGTGCTGGCGTGGGCGAAATCGTTAGCGTTTACGGCGGTACGGTTCCTCTCGGGCTGGTTTCCACATTGCCCCAAAACATCAGTGACGGTAGCAGCGGTAGCGACGACGACTTCAGCATTTTCTTCGTGTTGTTTGCCCTGTTCATCTTCTCGATGCCTTTTCTGGGATTGTATTATTGGTTGCGCAAGCGAAAAAAGAAAACCGACGCATTAAAGGATTCTTTCAAAACCAATGACGAGCAAGGTATTACCTATATTAACGACTTTTCAACGGGATGGTCAGGGTCGCCCTGGGAAGGCAAAGGCTGTTTGGGCGGCTTGATGTTGGGTTTTTCCATCTTTGTGTTCCTTTTCATCGCCGTGATGATCATAACGGTCCGTTTTCCCAATCTTGAGGATGGAGCATCACTCAATTGGGTGGGTGCTTTGACGCTGTTGATGTACCTCACCTGGGTTTGTTTCCGGCAGAACCATCGCGCTTTAAAAACCGCTGCGTCATTGGCCAAAACGTCAATTAATCCCATGATGGTTTATAAGGCGGCTTACAATAACTTTGGGAACAAAATGTCCAGATTGATGGCTCCTTGGATAGGTTGGATTTATTCCCGTATCTTTAAGAAGAAAATGAATCAAGACGAGGAGTGTCGTTGTCCGAACTGTGGCAATGCGATGAGTCGGTATGCGGGATTAGTGCTGCCCAAGACCCATGAAACGGAAGAACGGATTGAAGCTTTGAAGTTTACACCTTTCCGTTGCTATAACGGCCACGTGGTTGTGTTGAAAGAGCGCGGAAAACAGTATAATCGTTTTAAGACTTGCTCAAATTGTGGAGCATACGCCTTGAAGCGAACGCAAACAGAAACCATCCGGGAGGCCAGTTATTCCCGAAGTGGCGAGAGAAACGAAACGTATGTTTGCCAGCATTGCGGCGATACCACTACGAATACCGTGACGATTCCCAAGTTGGTTTACACGAGCAGTTCATCTTCAAGTTCTTCGAGTTCTTCGAGCAGTTACAGCTCGTCAAGTAGTTCGGGCGGCTCGTTTGGCGGCGGCAGAAGCGGTGGCGGTGGATATTCGGGGAGGTGGTAGTTGGTTAGTTAGGAGTTGGGAGTTAGGAGTTGGGAGTTGGGAGTTGGGAGTTAGGAGTTGTTTAGTTAGGAGTTGGGAGTTGGTGCAATTGAACTTTTTAAAACAGCAATCCCGTTTGTTCGGTTTTGTGGTTTGCGCCAATCATCTCTTCAAACTCGGCCTCAGTAAGAATCGGAACGCCAAGCGACTCGGCTTTTTTCCGCTTTTCAGGACCCATTTTGTCGCCAGCCAAAACATAGTCGGTCTTGCCTGAAATGCTGCCCACGTTCTTGCCGCCGTAGGCCTCGATGGTTTCCTTGATGCCGTCGCGGGAATAGTTTTGGAAAACGCCGCTCACCACAAAGGTTTTTCCTGCCAAAACCTGTTCCTTGTCGGAAACGGCTTGCTCGGCGATGGCGAATTGCAGTCCTTTGGTTTTCAGTCGATTGACAATTTCAATGTTGCGCTCGTCGTCGAAGAAAGTGCGCACCGAAAGGGCTATCTTCTCGCCGATTTCGTTGATTTCGGTCATCTCATCAACGGAAGCACTGATGATATGGTCGATGTCGTGCAAGGCCTTGGCCAACAGCTTGGCAACGGATTCGCCCACAAACTTGATGCCCAGCGCGAAAAGCACCCGCTCAAACGGCACCGACTTCGACTTCTCCACAGCATCCAAAATGTTTTGCGCGGTCTTTTCCTTGAAACTGACTTTGCGCGTGGCCACGGGCATGAGGCTGTATTCATCCTCAATGGTGATGACTTTTTCCAAGCCGAAGAGTTTTTCAAAGGTAAGGTCGTATAAGTCAGCGACATTGCGCACCAAGCCTTCTTGATACAGCAATTCAACCTTGCCTTCTCCAAGACTTTCAATGTTCATGGCTTTGCGCCCAATGAAATGCTCGATGCGGCCACGAATCTGTGGCGAACAGCCTGAACTATTGGGACAATACCAAGCCGCTTCGCCTTCATTCTGAACGAGTTGTGTTCCGCAAATTGGGCAAGTCTTGACGAACTCGATAGGTTTTGCGCCCGCCTTTCGCTTGTCCATATTCACCCCGATGATTTTTGGGATGATTTCTCCGCCTTTCACCACGGTGACGGTGTCGCCGTAATGCAAATCGAATTGGCGGATGAAGTCCTCATTATTTAAGGTGGCGCGTTTCACGGTCGTTCCAGCCAATTGAACAGGTGCGAGATTGGCCACAGGCGTTATCGTTCCATGTCGTCCCACTTGGAAATCAACGCTTTGCAGTTCGGTTTCCACTTCCTCTGCCTTGAACTTATAGGCGATGGCCCATTTCGGCGACTTGGCCGTGAATCCCAAAGCCTCTTGTTGCGCGTAACTATTGACTTTCAGCACGATACCATCGATGGCGAAGGGCAATTCGTGGCGTTTTACGTCCCAATAGTCGATGAACTCAAAGATCTCGTCGATGGTCTTGCAGAGCGCCATGAAATTGGAAATATTGAAGCCCCATTTGCGGGCGGCTTGCAGGCTTTGGTAATGGGTTTGGTAGCGGTCTTCGAGGCCGTCCATCATCATGTAATAGCAGAAATTGTCGAGTTTACGGCGGGCTACTTCCTTGCTGTCCTGCAACTTAAGCGTTCCAGCGGCGGCGTTGCGCGGGTTGGCGAATAGGTCGTCGCCGGCCTCGGCGCGGGCTTCGTTGAGGCGGTTGAAACTCTCGAAGGGCATCACAATTTCGCCGCGCATTTCGAAAAAGTCGGGATAGCCGCCGTGGAGCTTGAGCGGCACGGTGCGGATGGTCTTTACGTTGGTCGTAACATCGTCGCCCTGGGAACCGTCGCCACGGGTCACGGCGCGGACGAGCATACCGTTTTCATATTGCAGGCTGATGCTCAGTCCGTCAAACTTCAATTCGCAGCAGAATTCAACTTCTTCATTAACAGTCTTTTTGATGCGACTGATGAAGTCGGCAATCTCCTCGCGGCTGTAAGAATTGGCCAACGACAGCATGGGATAGCGGTGCTTGACGCTCTGAAACTCCTTGGTGATACCGCCACCCACGCGCTGGGTGGGCGAGGCAGGGGAGAGGAACTCCGGAAATTCCTTCTCCAACCGCGCCAATTCCTCGAGTTTCATGTCGAACTCATAATCGCTGATGGTAGGCTTGGCGAGGATATAGTAATTGTAGTTGTGCTGCTCTAATTCGTCGCTCAGGGCGGCAATGCGCAGGCGGACTTCTTCCTTGTTCATGGCGGTGGTTTTGACGGGCAAAATTAATAAAAAAGCGGCAAATTGCGGCGGTTTTGTCGCCCAATTTAAATTTTGTTTTCGACCATCCGTTTTAACGTTGCATTTTGCCGTTTTAGTTCTGAATTTGTGTATTTAGAATAATTACGTCCAACTGCTTGTGTGGCATTATAGTAATTTTGGACTTTCAAAAAACGTGTGTAACACGTTACTGGGACTTTACGTTGCATGGGAGTCCCAGTTTTTTTTGCCCTTCCTCCAACATCGCTATCGATATTTTCACATTTTTTTTGCCCCGTGTCAAAATAAATCCTATCTTTGTGCCAATCAAACGCATAAACCTATGATACAGATTCACAATTTGGGCTTGGCCGATAGTGTTTTCAACCGCTTTGTCGGCGAGCTTCGAGATGCAGCCATTCAGCAAGACCGCTGGCGTTTCCGCCGCAATCTCGAACGTATTGGCGAACTCATGGCCTACGAAATCAGCAAAACGCTCGATTATGAACCCGAGGATGTTACAACACCATTGGGAATCAAGGAGATAAGAACCTTGAAAGAGCAACCCGTCATCGCCACCATTTTGCGAGCGGGCGTACCCTTCCACAATGGAATGCTCAATATGTTCGACCATGCCGACAGCGCTTTCGTGGCCGCCTACCGCAAATATGACAAGAACGAGGACTTCGAAATCAGAGTGGAATACTATTCCTCGCCCGACCTCGACGGCAAGGTGCTTATTCTCTGCGACCCCATGTTGGCCACGGGCGAGAGCATCGTGAAAACCCTGCGCGGACTGCTCGAAGAAATGCAGCCCAAACACATCCACATCGCGGCAGTGGTGGCCAGCGCCGACGGCCTCGAGTATGTAAAAAGCAAACTTTCGCGTGAGCCTGTCACCATCTGGGTGGGCAGCATCGACGAGGAACTGACCGCCAAGGCTTACATCGTGCCTGGCATCGGCGATGTGGGCGACTTGGCCTACGGTGAAAAGAGATAAAACTATGGAAATCAAGAAAAAAAGAGACGGTTTCGGCTCCAAGCTTGGCATCATCGCCGCAGCTGCAGGATCGGCTATCGGATTGGGCAACATCTATCGTTTCCCCTGCGAACTCGGCACCAACGGTGGCGCGGCTTTCCTTTTGGTCTATCTCGCCGTTGTCATCTTCCTTGGCATTCCTGTGATGCTCTCGGAATTGGTCATTGGTCGCCGCTCGCAAAGCAACGCAGTGGGTGCGTTCAAGAAACTGGCACCCAAGTCGGGCTGGCCCATCGTTGGCTACATGGGCGTACTGTGCGGATTCATCATCTTCGCGTTCTATTCGACTGTGTCGGGTTGGACACTCGAATACATCGTCAAGGCAGTGGGCAACTCGTTCCAGGGCAAGGATTTGGCCACCATTGAGCAAGACTTTGCCGACTTTCATAATATGGGTTGGCGTAACGTGATGTGGCAGGCCGTCTTCATCTTCCTGACGGGTTTCGTGGTCTTCAAAGGCGTTCAAGACGGCATTGAAAAATATGCCAAAATCCTAATGCCCTTGTTGTTTGTTATCCTTATTGTGCTCGGCATCCGCTCCGTTACGTTGCCTGGCGCCACCGACGGACTGGCCTTCCTTTTCAAGCCCGACTTTTCCAAACTCTCGGGCGACGTGCTCATCAGTGCCTTGGGGCAGGGCTTCTTCTCGTTGAGCCTTGGTATGGGCGTGCTTATTACTTATGGCTCATACGTCAAGAAGAGCGACAACCTCACCTCGACGGCTTTCTCTGTTGTAATCGCCGACACCGTTATAGCGCTTCTCGCAGGCATCGTCATCTTCCCGGCAGCCTTCTCGTTTGGTGTCAATCCCACGGCAGGAATGGGTTTGGTTTTCAATACGATGCCTACCTTTCGGAGCAGCTTCACATCAAGCGGCGTTGGGCCACGGTGTTGGCCTGTTCCGTTACACTTTTTGTGGGCACTTTTGCCTCGCTGAGCTTGATGGAAAACACGCCGCTCACCCTCGGCGGGAAGACCGTTTTCGACGCGATGGACTTCATCTCGTCCAATGTTATGTTGCCTCTCGGCGGAATGTTGATTGTCATCTTCCTCGGCTGGAAACTCGGCAAGACCCAGTTCTTTGACGAAGTGACCAACGAGGGCGCGTTGAAATCGCCACTGAAGGCAATCATCTACTTTATTGTGAAATATTTGGCTCCTTTGGCGATTTTGGTGGTGTTCATCAGCGGGCTAATCAAGTGAGGCGCAATGGACGGTTTGCGCAAATGGCTCACATTTAGCAAGGGCGAACGTATCGGCATCATTACGATTCTCGTTTGCATCCTTGCCTTGGTGCTGGCTTGCCTTTTGCACAAACCAGTAGTGTCGTTGGACCAAGCCTCGCTTCACAACCTCGACTCATTGTTAGCCATGCGTCAAGCCGCTTTGGACGAGCAACGGCTTCGTTCGTCAGCATCACTGCAAGAAGTGTCCGAGTTGCAGCCTTTTCCCTTCAATCCAAACACGATGACCGAAGAGGAAGGCAAACGCATGGGGCTGACGGATAGACAGATACGCAATATTATCAATTACCGCGAAAAAGGAGGAAAGTTCTATTCAAAAAACGACCTTGCCAAACTCTACACCATCAGCGAGGAGGACTTTGCGCAACTGAAGCCTTACATTGTTTTGCCCGAAGTGTCGCGAAAAGATTACACCAAGTCAAAGACGGAAACGAAAGAATATCAAAAGGTTAAGAAAGAAAAACTGCCGCCGAGCTCACTTTTCGTCGTGGACTTGAACAAGGTGGATTCGGCCACTTTGGTAGAACTGCCGCAAATCGGGACCTACACGGCGGCACGCATCATCGCCTATCGCGAGAGTTTGGGAGGCTTTCTTGAAAAGGAACAGCTCCTCGAAGTGAAAGGCATGAACCAAGCGCACTACGATGCCGTTCAGGCTTATATTAATATAGGTGAGGTTTCCGTTAGGAAAATCGACGTGAATCGTGCCGACTTCAAGGCCTTGGTGAGCCATCCTTATCTCAACTACAACCAGGTGAAGCGCATTTTCAACCAGCGTGAGAAACGCGGCATGATTAAGGATTGGGAGCAGCTGAAAACGCTGATAGGAGAGAAGGACTCGGTCAATCCGCTATTGGAACACTATGTGAAGTTTTGAGCGACGATTCTGTTTTTTTGCTATTTTTGCAGGTCTAAAAATGATTGTTAGTCATGCGAAAGATTTATATCTTGTTGATACTTATTGCTTTGGTGATACCAAGTAGGGCGGCCTACCTGCTCATTCCTATGGACAACACCCAAACCAACCATCTGAAAGCCTACGGTGTGGCCTATTGGGTGCTGCAACGTGAAGTGGAAATAAGCTGGCTGCTCAACTATCGTGGCGGAAGCTATCTTATCCCATATCACGACATGTTTGAGCGCGAGTGCAAGATGCGCAACGTGACCTACAACGTCATCGCCGATGCCCAGGCCGACGCCATCCTTGCCGAAATCGCCGACCCGGGCGTTAATATGGACGAGATGAAACTGCAAAAAGTGCCGCGCGTGGCCGTGTATGCGCCCAAGAACAACCTCCCATGGGATGATGCCGTTACGCTCGTTTTGACTTACGCCGAAATCCCTTACGACGTGGTGTATGACGACGAAGTGCTACAAGGCGTGTTGCCCACCTACGACTGGCTCCACCTGCATCACGAGGACTTCACCGGACAATACGGCAAGTTTTGGGCACGCTACCGCAGCTATCCTTGGTATCAGGAAGACGTGCGCCAACAAGAAGCCACCGCACAACGCTGGGGCTTCAGCAAAGTGTCGCAGCTGAAACTGGCCGTGGTCAAGAAAATACGCGAGTTTGTGGCGGGTGGCGGCTATATGTTCGCCATGTGCTCGGCCCCCGACAGCTTCGACGTGGCCCTCGCCGCCGAAGGTCTTGACATCTGCGATTACATGTTTGACGGCGACCCCATCCGCAGTGGCGACCCGCAGCGGCTCAACTACGACAACTGCTTCGCTTTCACCAACTTCAAGGTTTCGACCAACCCGCAAGAATACGAGATTTCCAACATCGATGTAACCCAAGGCCGGTCGAGGCTCGTGCGCGAAGACACCGACTTTTTCCTTCTTTTCGACTTTTCCGCCAAGTGGGACCCCGTGCCCACCATGCTCACCCAATGCCACGAGCGCCTCATCAAAGGATTCATGGGGCAGACCACAGCCTTCAACAAGGATTTGGTGAAACCCTCGGTGGTCGTCTTGGGCGACAATGGCGCGCTCAACGAAGTCCGTTACCTCCACGGCAACTTCGGCAACGGCTTCTGGACCTTCCTCGGCGGCCACGACCCCGAAGACTACCAGCATATCGTCGGCGACCCGCCCACCGAACTTGACATGCACACCAACTCACCGGGCTTCCGGCTGATTCTCAACAATATTTTGTTTCCCGCTGCAAAAAAGAAGGAACAGAAAACATAAAAATATTATTTTTGCCCTCCGAAAAGTTCATTAAAATCATCAATTAAATACTACTCAACATGAAAAGAATTCTATCCATTTTGGCTATCACGGCCCTGTTGGCCAGCCAAACGTTTGCTACGCCAGTCGATATCAATCGCGCTAAGCAAGTCGGCATGAAGTATATGCAGAGCAACGCATCAAGGCAAATTGCTGCATTGAACCATGTCTTCACGCAACACACCGAGGCCGGCCAGCCCGCGCTCTATGTGTTCAATGCCGAAAACGGTTTTGTCATGGTTTCGGCCGATGATGTGGCCCAGCCCATCCTCGCGTTCTCCGCAGAAGAGCGTTTCAATGAGAACGACATTCCTGACGGCGTGGCATTTTTCCTTCGCTACTATGCCGCCCAGATTGGCTATGCCGTGGAACACAACCTGGCTCCTGAGGCCGACATTGCCGCCCAATGGGAACACGTTGCCGCCGACGGATTCGTGAACGACAACCGTGGCACCACTGATGTGGGTCCGCTGCTCACCACCTCGTGGAACCAAGATTGCTACTACAACATGCTTTGCCCCACCTCTAGCAACTGGCAAGCTCCCTGCGGCCACGTCTATGCTGGTTGCGCCGCCACCGCCATGTCGATGGTGATGCAATACTGGAAATGGCCTGAGCACGGCACTGGCGAATACAGCTATACGCCTCCTGGATACCCGTTGCAGTCGGTCAACTTCGAGAACGCCACTTATGACTGGGACAATATGCCTAACAGCCTGGTGGCCTCCTCGACGAATGTGCAGAAACAAGCCGTCGCCATGCTCATGTGGCACTGCGGCGTTTCCATCGATATGCAATACAACTATAACGGATCGGGGGCCCATTCCGAATCTGTGCCTTCCGCTCTCGCCAACTATTTCCGCTACAACCATGCCGAACTGCTTCCGAAGGACAACTACACCAAGAACGAATGGGAAGATATGCTGATACTTCAACTTGACGAAGGCTTCCCGCTCTATTATGCTGGCTCCGACGAAGAAAGCGGACACGCCTTCGCTTGCGTGGGTTACCGTAGCAGCGACCGCAAGTTCAGGTTCAACTGGGGCTGGAGCGGATCATACAACTCTTCCTACTTCGCCATCGACGCGCTGACCAACGTTTCGGGCTACAACCTCAACCTCAATCAAAGAGCCATCTTCGACTTCATTCCCGACAACGTTTATGACAACCTGGTTCCTGCTGCCACCGACCTTAGTGTGATGGCGGAAAACGCCCACTCCAAGACCGGACACATCACATGGACCAACCCTAGCGTTTCCGTGTCAGGCAACGCTTTGACGAACATCGACAAGGTTGTGTTGCTGCGCGACGGCGTGGAGGTGTTCTCGCAAAACAATGTTACGCCAGGCGCAACCATGTCGTTCGACGACCAGGTGAGCGATTTCAACTGCTACCAATACCGCTTGTATTACATCACCAACGGTGCCAAGGGCCGCTTCGCCGATGTCGCCTACCAATACGGTCCCAGCTGCACCTGGAAAGTCATCTGCCAAACCACAGGTTTCCAAGGCTGGAACAGAGGCAAATTGCAGGTGCTCAATAGCTTCGGCCGTGTCATCGAAGAGATTACCATGACCAACTCGACCCCCATGAGCCAACTTGTTGCTATGCCCGAAGGCGCTATCTCTTTCAAATGGGTGGCTCCTTACACGACGGTGAACAGCCTTTCCATCAACATCAAGGATTCGGACAACAACTCGGTGTATAGCTTCTCGGGACCTTCAACCAACCTTTCGGGTGTCCTCTATAGCGGCCAAAACGATTGCACTGGCTGTCTGCCTCCAACCCATCTTGCCGCCCAATACCAATGGATGAACGATGCCTTTGGCACCCTGCTCACTTGGGAATATGACAGCGAGCCGAAGTCCTTCAAAATCTACCGCAGCACCAACGGTATTGACTATGTAGAAGTGGGCACGGCCGACAAGACGGTACGCGAGTATTTCGACCCCGTCGATGTTGGAAGCTATTATTATAAGGTGACGGCTTTCCGCAACCATTGCGAATCGACGCCGGCTTGGGCTTCCGACGACGAGGACTTCGTGATGGTACAAGTGACCTCGGTAGGCGAGAAGACCTACGATTGCGGCATATTCCCCAATCCCGCCAACGAAATCCTTTGCGTTGAGGCAGAAGGACTCCAGCAAGTCGCCATCTACAACATGATGGGTCAGTTGGTTTACAGCCAATCCTGCGATGAAGACGGTTTGGTCATCAATACGTCAAGATTCGCCCCAGGGCTTTACACAATTAGCATCAAGGGCATCACCACCTTGACGCGCCAATTCTCGGTGGTGCATTAATTTTGCGATATTGTCGCGAAAAAATTAAGGAAATGCGCTTTGCATTTCCTTTTTTTTTATTTTTGCCCGCTTGAAAAACAAACAAAATTTAAAAAATGAAAAGATTTTACATTTCCATCGTGGTGCTTTTGCTTGGCATTACCCTGTCGCAGGCGGCTCCCATCCATCGTGACGATGCCCAACGCATGGCACAATCCTTTGTGTCGGCCAACTTTGACGTTTCGCGCCAAAGCGCAGACCTGACCCTTGTCAAGACTTCCTATTCCGACAGGGGAGAGGCCTGTTACTACATTTTCAACGTGGACCGAAACGGCTTCGTTATTCTCGCTGGTACCGATGTGGTGCGTCCCCTTATCGGCTATTCCGACCAAGCAGCTTTCAATCCTGACGACATGGCTCCGGCCTTGGCGGAATACCTCGAATATGTGCGTCTGACCATTTCGGAAGCCCTTTCTGAAAACAGACAACCCGATGCCGCCACCACCACCGCTTGGTACAGACTGGAACGCCAAGGAAAGGTCGTTACGCGTTTCCCTGGCAAGAGGGCCGTGCATTTGGTGCAAACGAAATGGAATCAAAACTATCCTTATAACTACTATTGTCCTGCAGCCTCGTCGGGATCAGGCGGACACACTTATGCAGGCTGTGTGGCCTGCGCTGCCGCCCAGGTGATGAAGTATTGGAACTATCCCCAACAAGGCATCGACGAATATTGCTATCATCATAGCAGCTACGGCTGGCTTTGTGCCAATTTCGGCGAAACCATCTATGACTGGGAAAACATGCCCAATACCATCAACTCCGGTTCGCCGATGGCCCAGATTTCGGCTGTGGCCACCCTTCAATACCATGTCGCAGTGGCCATGGACATGAACTTCAGCCCCTCGGGAAGCGGTGCCTACACCAACGATCTGATTGATCGAATGCCCCGTTATTTTGGCTACACCGACAAAATGACCGCCTACTATCGCGACGATTACACCCATGACGAATATGTAACGCTTTTGTCCAACTCCTTCGATATGGGCTGGCCCATCGTGCATGCTGGAGGGGGCCATGCTTACGTGTTTGACGGTTACGATGAATATGGCATGATTCACATGAATTGGGGCTGGGGCGGAAGCGGCGACGGCTGGTTTGATGTCGATGCCCACAGCTACACAGACGGACAGCGCGGCATTTTCAACATGGTGCCCGCCGACATCTATGGCAACGCGCCCTCGGCACCCACGCAGGTGAACGTGACCGCCGCCGGCGACGTGAACCCCACGGCCACCCTTTCCTGGGTCAATCCCTCACAATCCCTCGACGGCAGCAACTTGACCGCCATTGACGCCATCATCATCGAACGTAACGGTCAAGTGATTCATGTCGAAAACAACGTAACGCCTGGCGCCACCATGAGTTTTGTCGATGACGCCGTTCCGTGTTACGACATGTTTATTTACACCCTCTATGCCGTCCTTGACGGACAACAGGGCAGAAAGGCCTTGAGCGAAAAGGTCTATCTGGGTCCGACCTGCGAATGGGAAGTGGTCATGCAGTCGTCCAACATCAGTGGCTGGAAAGGCGGCTACCTCACGTGTTACAACGCCGAAGGCACCGAAATGTGCCGTGTGCAACATTCCGTTTCGGGCAACTTGCTTCAGCGTATCGACGTGCCTTACGGCACCATCCGTTTCGCATGGACCGCACCTATAAGTACAGTCAATAACATGGGCTTTATCATCAGGGATGCCCAAAGCCAATCGGTTTACACCTATTCAGGCTCGTCGGCGCTGATTCCCTCGGGAATCCTATATGAGCACAACAACGATTGTGGCTCAGGCCTCACGCAAGCCACGCCCTACAACGTTGCAGTTGAGCTCAACTCCGACGAGAAGGCGGTTTTGACTTGGGATTGTGACGAAACGACAGAGGTCTTCGGTTATAGCATCTATCGCGACGAGCATTTGGCTGCCTTTGTGCGCGATGGCAAAACCTTTGTTGATGAAGGTTTCGTCAATGGGCACTGCTACTCGGTGAGAGCCTTGGGTGCAGGCGGCGAGTCGGGGCTTTCCAGCGAGGTCTGCATCACCGTTGGCAGCTGCAACGCCCCAACGGATCTTTGGTTTGAAATACTCGACAACCACAAGGTGAAGCTTACCTGGACGCGTCCCGAAGAAACCCGTGGCTTGACAGGCTACTATTTGTATCGCAGAACGGATTCCACCGACTACGAGCGCATCAAGTTGCTTGGCGCTTCGGCCACCTCACACACCGACGGATCTTTGAGCATGGAAGGCAACTACTACTATCGTTTGTATGCGTACTATCGCGAAAACGACTGCACTTCGACCCCCGCTTCTATCAAGTACAATCCAGATATTCATTACCTGCATGTTTACTATTCCCCGACGGGCATTGAGGAGCATAACGGCAATGTAGTGGTGTACCCCAATCCTGCTAACCAAATTTTGCAAGTGGAAGGCGAGGACTTGACGGAAGTGATGCTTTTCAATGCATTAGGCCAGATGGTAAGCAGTCGTAACGCTGACGGCAACAGCCTTTCATTATCCACAGCTGACCTCCCCGAGGGCCTCTACGTGATGAAAGTCCATACCAAACAAGGCATCTCTTCGGTAAGGGTTTCCGTCGTCCATTGATGCGGTGCGATAGCCCATTTTACCGATTTTGGCATAAAATGTGTATTAATGTTGAAATTATTTCTAACTTTGCACCTCAATTATTGAACGAAAACTAAATATCACAACAATGAAAAAGTATTTTTTGAGCGTTCTTGCTTTGGCTATTGGTATCGGTGTGGCGCAAGCCCGTCCGGTGAGCGAGAGCCAAGCAAAGTATGTGGGACAACAATTTGTCCAAGGTAATTTCGAGCAATCGCGCCAAAGTTCGGAGCTGACTCTCGTCTATACGGGAATGTCAGACCGCAGCGAGGTTTGCTTCTATGTGTTCAATGTTGGCGACAATGGCTTCGTCATTGTTTCCGCCGACGATTACTATCGTCCGATTGTTGGCTATTCCAACGAAGGCGTGTTCCCCGGCGAGAACATGCCCGATGGCTTGAGGTTCCTCCTCAACCGTATCGTTGAAGGCCGTACGGGTCGCACGGGCAACGCCACGCCCGACGTAGCTGCCGAATGGAACATGGTTTCCAACACCGGTCGCCTGATGTCGAAAAACGCTGGTAGAGGTGTTGATTATTTGGTTAAAACCAAATGGGATCAGAATTCACCTTACAACCTGTTTTGCCCTGCCTATGCAGGCGGTCCTGGCGGACGCTGCTACGCAGGTTGTGTGGCCACAGCCATGAGCCAGATTATGAAGTACTGGAACCATCCTGCCCAAGGCACAGGATCCAACACCTACAATTCGGGTGGCACGGGTGAGTATCCCTACATTCCTGGCATCACCGCCAACTTTGGAGCCACCACCTACGACTGGGACAATATGCCTGTCAGCCTCACCAATTCGTCGCCCCAAGTCGAGAAGGAAGCTGTTGCCACGCTGATGTTCCATTGCGGCGTCGCCGTGCGTATGAGCTATGCTCCCGACGGCAGTGGCGCCCAGTCGGGCAACGTGCCTCCCGCCATCAACAATTATTTCAGCTATTCCAACCAGGCTATGCAACGCATCAGAAACAACTACACCTACGAAAACTGGTACAATATGCTGAAGGAACACTTCGATATGGGCTGGCCTGTCTATTATTCGGGCTGCGATGACACACCTCCTTCACAAGGTGGCCCCGGTTGCCACGCTTTCGTGTGCGACGGCTACAATGATGCCGGCCTGCTTCACTGGAACTTCGGCTGGGGCGGTAGCGGCGACAGCTGGATCGACTTCGACGCCATTGAGTATGCAGCCTCCAACGATGCCGCCATCTTCAATTTTGTTCCCTCTGATGTGTACAACAGCACTGCCCAAGCTCCTACATCCTTGAACGTAGTGCCTGCTCCCAACAACGAGCTTTCGGCCACCGTCAGCTGGACCAATCCTTCCAAGACCTTGAACAACAACAACCTCACTTCAATCGACCAGGTTGTGGTGACCCGCAATGGTGAAATCATCCATACGGAGGACAATGTTACCCCGGGTACCCAAATGAGCTTTACTGACAATACCGTTCCGCGTTTCGATGCCTTCACCTATACTGTTTACGTGATTGTCAATGGCGCTCATGGTAAGGTGATTACCAAGTCAGGCGTAAGCTTCGGTCCCACCTGCAACTGGACGATTACCATCACCAAAGCCGCCATGAACGGTTTCCGTGGTGCTGCCATCCGCCTCTATAACGCCGCTGGAACCGAGTTCCAACAAGTAACGGCCTCCAACTCAAGCGTGCAGTCGTTCCCGATTGACATGCCTTTGGGACGTATCTCCATCGGCTGGTCTGGCCCCACCCAAGGCGATCCCTTCGAAGTGGGTTTCGTTATCAAGAACTCGCAAAACACCACCGTTTATACCTGCTCCAACGTCCTGACTTCTGAACTGGCAGAGGGCATTTTCTATTCCGACAACAATACTTGCGGCAATGCAGTCAGCACGGAAGTCCCCAGCAACCTGGTTGCCGTGGTGGATACCGAAAACCCGAACAATATCCATGTGTCGTGGGATGGCGTCAGCGACCCGGGCTATGGTTATGTGGTGTATCGCGACGGTCAAATGCACCGACTGCTGCCTCAAGCCACCTCGTTTGTCGATGAGAACGCTATCCAAGGCGGTCACTGCTATTATGTCGGCATTTTGAGCGATGGCGGCGAAAATGGAATGTACTCGAACGAATCGTGCGCCACAGCAGGTGCCTGCTATCCGCCCACCAACCTCGACTTTGAAACCACGGGTGCCAACTTCAAAATCAAGCTGAAATGGGAGAAACCCGTTCCCGCCGACAACCTCTCGGGTTACTATCTCTACAGGAGAAAAGGCGAAGACGGCGAATACGAACGCATCAAGTTGATTGCAGCCTCGGCCACCACCCACACCGACAACCCTGGTGAAGAAGGCCACTACTACTACAAGCTTTACGCTTGCTACCGTAACCTTGACGACTGCATTTCGTCGCCCGCCAACTGGATTTTTGACGACAACCAGTTCTTCCTGCACGTCTATTATTCCCCGACCAGCGTGGACGAAAGCAACGAAAACTTTGTGACGGTTTATCCGAATCCTGCCTCCGACAACTTCACGGTGGAAGGTGCTGGCTTGAACCATGTTACGGTTTTCAATGCCATTGGACAAAAGGTTTATGAGGCTTCATGCGAAGGCAACACTGCCCATATCAGCATGAGCGATGTTGAATCGGGCGTCTATGTGGTTCGCATCGCCACCGAAAACGGTACCGCCACGAAGCGCATCACCATCATCAGATAAGCGTTTTAGGCCAAAAGACTCCAAAACGGTCGCCAAAGCAAGGGCGACCGTTTTTTTTTGCTACCTTTGCGCCCTGATGAAACGATGGCTGCTTATAGGATTTATGCTGCTTTGGCTTCCTTCGGCGAGGGCGCAGGGCTGGTTTCGCCCTGGCGACGCCGTGCCCGAATCGTATCTGAAAGTGTTTGGAAGCAAGGCTTTTTTCAGCGTTGTGGCCATCCCCGATAGAATTCAGGAACGCATGGACGGCTGTTCCTACAAGGCATTGGGTGGCATTCGTTGGGACGATCTGCGCTATTTGCGGGTGCTCCACCGCGACAATGACGGCAACGCCATAGTTGGCGAGATGGTGTGCCATAAGTCGGTCGCCAATAACCTGTTGTTGGTTTTCAAAGAACTGTATGAAAACCATTATCCTATCGAGCGGATGCTTCTCGTGGAACATTATGGCGGCGACGATGAGGCCTCGATGCGTGACAACAATACCTCGTGTTTCAACCAGCGCCAAATCACGTCGGGAGGGATGTTGTCGCGCCACAGCTACGGACTCGCCGTTGATATTAACCCGCGCTACAACCCCTATTTTCGGATGAAAAACGGGAAAGCCATCGTCAAACCGGAAGAAAGCATCGATTATCTTGACCGCAGCGCCGTTTCACCATACATGATTAGGAAAGGCGACTTGTGCCATCGCTTGTTCAAACAGCATGGCTTCCGCTGGGGCGGCGATTGGATAGGCCGCAAAGACTACCAACACTTTCAGAAGTAGGCAAAGTTTGTCGGCCAGTTGTCGGTGGGAAAATCCCTTAATGGAGTATCCCATCCAATGCTGCCCGAAACTCAGGCATGGGGCAATGCGTGTCGCGCTCGATGATGAGCGTCTTGAGGCCAGCGAAAGGTTTGATGATTGTTTCTATTTCGTTGAGGGTTAGGTTTTTACCAAAATAGACAGGGGCGAAGTGTTCCCAAAAACGGAAGGCGGTAGCCTTTTCCATGTGGAAGGTCTCGCGGATGAAGTCCTCCCCGTCGAGGACGCAACAGAGATACACCATGCCCACGTCGAAGAGCGGGTTGCCATAGCAGAAGTCGCCGAGGTCGATGAAATAGCGTTTGTCGGCGGTGAAGATGGCGTTGGAAAACTGCAGGTCGCCGTGAATGGCCGTGTCGGCATCGGGGACGCTGTCGATGAAACGGCCGATCTTGCCTTTCTCATCCGACGTGAAAAACGGGTTCTCGGTCAAAAGCCTATGGTAGCGGTCTTTCACGTTCTCGAACTGGGTTGTGTCGATGTGCGTCGAGTGAAGCTGTAGGCACATCTGCGCGAATTCCTCGGCGTATTGCCTTGTGTTTTCGGGGTGGTCGCCCGTGGCGCGCGAGTACGACACTTTTCCAACGACGCGGCGGAATCGGATGCCATAGCGGCCGTCGTCGGTCACCACATATTCGCCCGGCTCTGGGGTGGGGATGCCGATGTCATACACCTTGCGGGCGAGTTTCATCTCGTCCAAAGGCTGCTGTATCTTGCCCGGAAAATAAAGTTTGAGCATGATGGAAGGGTCGGTCTTGTGGTCGTAGCTTTCGCCGTTGGCGCCGCCGCCGCTGAGGATGTAGTCGTCCAACGAAATTCTTAAGGCTTCCATGGTGTGTTTCAGATTTATTTTGCCGCAAAGTTAGGAAAAAGAATCATCAATTGTTTCATTCTCCAAGATTTTGTAATTTTGTCGCCGAAAATAGTCAGAAACAATGGGCAAGAAAACGTTCTCAAAACGGTTAAGTTGGCGGATTATCGTCATCAGCACGGTCATTACCATCGTGTCGCAACTGGTGGTTGTCAATGTGTCGCAACTGATTGTCGCCAAAGAAACAAGGCGTTTCCCGGAGCTTGCTGAGCATCCGTTGGAGCTGTTGATTCACTCAATTCCGATGCAGATTGTGCTGCTGGTCAGTGGGTTGCTGAGTTTTGTGGTGTTCTATTACATTTGCCGTGTCGTCATCAACCGCATGACGCGCCCCATCACCGAGCTTTCCGACTCGGCGCTCAACATGGCCAAGGGCGACTTCAAGGCCCAACTGCCCGAAATCCATAGCGAGGACGAGATGCAGACCCTTCACGACAGTTTCGTCTTCCTGCAAAACTCCATTGCCGAATACATCGACGAGCTGAAAGCCACCACCACTGCCAACGAGCGCATGGAGAGCGAACTCAACGTGGCACGCAACATACAGATGGGTATGCTGCGCACCGACTTCCCCGAAATGCTTCACGCCCTGCTGACTCCGGCCAGGGAGGTGGGCGGCGACTTGTACGACTTCGTGTTGAAGGACGACCGTCTTTTCTTTGCCATCGGCGACGTGTCGGGCAAAGGCGTTCCAGCCTCGCTGATGATGGCCATCACACGTTCCGCACTGCGTTTCGTGTCGGGAGCGGGACATCTCGACGACAAGCTGACGCGCATCAACAACGGCATCAGCGAGAATAACAAATACGGGCTGTTCGTCACGCTTTTCGTGGGAAACCTCGACCTGAAGACCGGCCATTTGGACTACTGCAATGCCGGCCACAACCCCATCCTCATCCTTCCGCCCGAAGGCGAGCCGTATCTGCTGAAAGCCAAGCCCAACATCGCCATCGGCTTGATGGAAGGGTTCAAGTTTGAGGTTGAGAGCCTCGATCTGAAACCAGGCACGCGCATCGTGGCCTACACCGACGGCGTGACCGAGGCCGAGCGTGCCGACCTCGCCCAATACGGCAACGAAAGGCTGCTGCAATGGGCGCAACAACTGAACCAAACCGACACCGCCCAACAAGAAAAAGCCATAGTGGAAAGCCTTTACGATTCCGTGAAAACCTTCGTTGAAGGCAACCCGCAAAACGACGACATCACCATAGTAAGTTTGAGGTATGAGCCCCGTAGGGGCGAAGGATATTAGACTGGTGGTGGAGCGTAGCGTAACCCCTGCCAGTAAATAAAAAACGATGGAGCATTTCAAACTGAACACAAACATAACGAATAAAAACCAATTGATGCAATGATAAAGAAACGATTCAATCCTATCAAGGACAAAAGCAGCGAAATCATTGATTTCCTGATGGCATCGCCCGACATGCCCGGCGACGATGCCTTGCGCTTCAAGATCGAGCTTTCCGTTGAGGAAGCCGTCGAAAACGTGGTGCGTTATGCCTACGAGGGCGGCATTGGCTGGCTTGAGGCCGGCACCCACCTCGACCACGACTCGCTCGTGCTCACCATCGAGTTGCGCGACGCGGGCGTGCCTTTCAACCCGCTCGACAAACCCGACCCCAACGTCGCGCTCACGGCTCAAGAACGCGAAATCGGCGGACTCGGCATCTACCTCTGCAAGCAAATGATGGACAGCATCGATTACCGTTATGAGGACGGGAACAATGTGCTTATTATGAAAAAACAAATAACGAATTGATTATATGGATATTACGATAACAAAGCAAGACGATAAAACGTTAGTGACCCTCAACGGACGAATCGACACGACGAATGCAGATAAGTTCCAAAACGACCTTCTCCCGCTCATGCAGGGAGAAAACCCTGACATCGACATCGACTGCTCGGGCATGACCTACACCTCTTCGCAAGGGTTGAGGATGTTTCTGCTGCTGCAAAAAAGCGTCATCGCCCGCCACGGCAAAATGTTGATGCGCAACATGAACCCGCAAGTGAAGGAAGTCTTTGACATCACTGGGTTCTCCAACATCATCACCATCCTCTAACTGCGGTCGCCATGAAACTTGACATGCACTGTGAGATGCTGCTTGATGCGTTTCGCGCCGAGCTTCCTCTGCTTGAACGGATGAAAAACATCGTCCTTGAGCGACTTCGCAACTGCTTGGACGACAATCATATCATCGTTGCCGGAATGGAAGCTCGCATCAAGACGGAGAAAAGCCTCACCGGAAAACTGGAGCTGAAAGGCTACAAATACCACTCTTTGGACGACATCACCGACCTGCTCGGCGTGCGCATCATCACTTTTTACAGCGACGAGGTCGATCTCATCTCCGCCCTTGTGGAACAATTGTTCGAAATCGATTGGAAGAACTCCGTCGATAAGCGCAAGATGCTCGAAATCGACCGTTTCGGCTATATGTCGCTCCACTATATCTGCCGCATTCCCGAGGCGATGTACCACGACCCAGCCATGCCACAACTCAACCAAATCCGTTTCGAGTTGCAGATGCGCAGCACCTTGCAACACGTTTGGGCTAACATGTACCACGACATGGGCTATAAGAGCGAAGTGGAGATACCCGTTGAGTATCACCGCAATATGAGCCGCTTGGCGGGTATGTTGGAACTCGCCGACGAGCAGTTCAACCGCATCCGAAAGGAAATCAACGACTACCGCCGCAACGTGCAGTCGTTGGTGGCAAGCGGCAACTTGAACGAGGTGCCGCTTAATGGCGACACATACCGCAGCTTCATAGAATTGAAGCCCTTCAAGCGCCTTGCCGACAAAATCGCAGCCATCAACCAAGCTGAGTTGTTCGAAGACAGCCTGATGCCTTATTATAAGGTGTTTTTGCACTTGGGCATGAAAACCATCGGCGACATCGTCGGGATGCGCAACGAATGTGAGGAAGGCGCCTATCAGCTTGCGTTGCTGCAACTGGCCGGCACGGGCCTCGACATCGTGGCCAATTCCGTGGCCTTGCAAAACATCTGCATCGTGTATATCCTCAAGCAAGGCTTTGGCGAGGCCGGACTGTTGCGCTTCTTCATCTCGCTCTATGGCGAGAGCGACTATCACGCCCAACGCGCCCAACGCATCTACGAACAAGCCCGAAAAATCAACATAGTTTAGCTGCAAAAGCTGCTGAACTCCGAAGTCCAATAAAAACTCATGAACAACCCACTGGAAACCAGTCTTTTCGACAAAGCGGTTAAGTTAGCCGTCGAAGCCCACAGCGGCACTGAGCGGCGTTGCAAAGGCTATCCCTATATCATCCATCCCATGGAGGCCGCCGCCATCGTGGCCACCATGACCAACGATCAGGAAATGCTGGCCGCCGCCATCTTGCACGATGTGGTGGAAGACACCGACGTGACCCTCGAGCAAATCCGCGATGAGTTTGGCGAGCGCGTGGCCGAACTCGTCAGGCACGAAACCGCGCCCGACGACGAAAACCTGACCTGGCGTGAACGCAAAGCCATTCAGGTTCAACAACTTGAAGCCGCGCCGCGCGACAGCAAGATGGTTGCCCTCGGCGACAAGCTCTCCAACATGCAAGGCATTGCCTTGGATTATCAGCAGATTGGCGACGCAGTTTGGAGTCGTTTCCATGCCCCAAACGGAAAGCCCGATGTGGAGTGGTATTACCGCTCACTCGCAGAGGCTCTTTCTGAATTGTCGGAATTGGCTGCCTATCAAGGGTTTGTGAAGTTGTTGGAGGAGACTTTCGGATAGTCAATACATCAGATATTTCGCACGGATGGCTTTGAAAGCCTCAAGGTCATTCTTCCATGAAGCGCGGATTTCGTCTGCGCTTTTTCCGTTTTCGATGTCGCGTTGCAGTTGTTTGTCGCCCGCAAGCAAGCGGAAATAGTTGGTAAAGAACGACTTGTCTTTCAGTTGCTGGTAAGCCTCAATGAGCCATTCCAAATGCAATTGATTGGCATTGAGTGCGTAATCGTGGGCAAATTCAACCAAGTTTTCACCTCGGCAACGTTGTCCTTCAAGCAAGGGTTTTGAGGCTCCACTTGTGCTTTTGGGGGTGAAAGTGAAACCACCGCGCATATTCGGATGGCCGTAAACCTGGAACGGCGTTTCGGTGCCGCGCCCGATGCTGACAATCGTGCCTTCAAAGAAGCAAAGGGTAGGGTAGAGATAGACCGATTCCCAGTTGGGCAGGTTGGGTGAGGGGCGCACGGGCAACTCGTAAATCGCGTTGCGGTCGTATATATTAATAGGTATCACGGTGAGGTCACAGGTGAGGTCGCCTTTCATCCAGCCTTCGCCGTTCACCATCTTGGCATACTCGCCGATGGTCATGCCATAAACGACTGGGACTTGGTGCAGTCCCACAAACGAGGAGTTCTCAGCCTTCAAAACGGGACCATCGACATAGAAACCATTCGGATTCGGGCGGTCGAGGACGACGACGGGAAGCTTGTTTTCGGCGGCGGCTTCCATGACGTAGGTCATCGTGGAGATGTAGGTGTAGAACCTCACGCCAACATCCTGCAAGTCGAAGAGAATCAAGTCGATACCTTGAAGCATTTCAGGCGATGGCTTTTTGTTTTTGCCATAGAGCGACACGATGGGCAGGCCGGTTTTCTCGTCCTTGCCGCTATTCACCTTGGCACCCGCATCGGCCGTGCCACGGAAACCATGCTCGGGCGTGTATATTTTTCGCACGTCGATGCCCAAGGAAAGCAGCGTATCGACCAAATGCGTTTCGCCGACGATGCTCGTTTGGTTGGCCACCACTCCGATGCGTTTCCCTTGCAGAAGTGGCAGATAGTCATTCGTTTGCATAGCGGCGGAAACATAGTGTTCCTTGTCGATGAAAGCGAGTTGGGCCGTTGCCAAATTGGCAGATTTATGCGGTGAGGTTCTGTTGTTTGGCTCGTTGTCCATTTTGAAGATTTGGGCTTGCGTTTGCGTCAGGAAGACGCATAGCAGCAGGGCGAAAAAGGATTGTCGTTTCATTTCAGAAGTGTTTTGTTTTGCAAAGGTATTGAAAATTATGCAAATTTTGGGCCGAATGTTTTCTCGTAAGGCTGAAATTTTCGTGTTTTACATAAAATGGGGTTGTCGTTTTTGTGTCATTTAGCTCTTGTTTTCGGTGAAAATGATTATTTTTGCAGTCAAAATACGAGAGATATGCCACAAATCAGTTTTTTTTACGGAATCGTTACCTCTTGATAAAATTGAACCTCTAAATTAATCGATTATGTTCCTCGAAATCAACAAAGCAGAATATCTTGGCGATTATAGAATCCGCTTGTGGTTCAACAATGATGAAGTACGCGTTGTTGACCTTGCCAATTCGTTGAGAGGCGAGGCTTTCTTGCCGCTTTATGACAAGGATTATTTCAAACAGTTTTCCATTCGTTTTAACACTATCGAATGGGAAAACGGGGCCGATTTTGCTCCAGAGTATTTGTACGAAATAGGTGCAACGGCTTGATGTTCCAAATGTCCGCCCCAAAATTCATAGCAAACCGTATTTTTTCACTTTCGAAGGAAAACCTCTCCTCGACGGTGATGCGCTTGGCCGTGGCGAGCGTGGCTTTGGCCATTACCGTGATGCTGATTTCGTGGGCTGTCGTGGTGGGCTTCAAGAACCAGATTCGCGACAAGGTGATTGGCTTCGTGGCCCCGATTCATGTGCAGTCGCTCGACAAGAACGAATCGGTGGAGGAAACACCTTTTGTGCTGGACTCGCTGTTAATCAGTCGGTTGAACGCCATAGAAGGCATTGCGCATTATCAAATGGCGGCCAACAAGGCTGGCATGATCAAGACCGACGACGAGATGCAAGGCGTGGTGCTGAAAGGCGTGGACGAAAACTACGACTGGACCTATTTCAAGAACTGCCTTTTGGAAGGAAAAACACCTGAATATCAAGCAGGAGAACGCTCCAATGAGGTGCTGGTCTCCAAAGTCATTGCCAACAAGATGTTGCTTGGCGTGGGCGACGACGTGCGCGTGTGGTTCATAGACAAGGATATGCAGGCACGAGGGCGAAAGTTCACCGTTACAGGCATCTTCGAGACGGGCTTGACCGAGTTTGACGAGCGTTTCGTTTTCGCCGACCTCAACCAAATCCGAAAGCTGAACGGCTGGGAAGACAACGAGGCAGGACTGCTTGAAATCGCACTGAAAGACAATGCCTTGGCCGAAGAAGTGAACGGAAAACTTTACTATTCCCTTCCGACCAATCTCGCCTCATACACCGCCCGCGAAAGCAACCCGCAAGTCTTCGACTGGCTCGACTTGCTCGACACCAACGTATGGCTCATCATGGCATTGATGCTGCTTGTGGCGGGCATCACGGTTATCAGTATGTTGTTGATTATCATAATTGAACGCACCTCCACCATCGGCTTGCTGAAGGCCATGGGCGCGAGCAACAAGTTCGTCCGCGAGGTGTTTTTGCGCCGCTCGCTGCGCATTCTGCTCATCGGAATGCTCATTGGCAATATTGTGGGTTTGGGCTTCTGCCTATTGCAAAAATACACTGGACTCATCAAACTTGATGCAGCGACCTATTATCTTTCATCCGTGCCCATCGAGTTGCATCTTACCACGGTGATACTCATTAATTTAGGAACGTTTTTGCTCTGGGTGTTGATGCTGCTGATTCCCACTTCGGTCATCAACCGCATCAGTCCCGTCAAGTCGATTCGTTTTGAATGATTATAAATTGCTGAAAAATTTGGCGAATAGGGAGAAAAGCCGTATTATTGTCGGCTGAAACTGAATTGAAAGACGATATGCAGAACTTTACCATCATGCCGCTGAAAGGCTACGGCGAAATACCTTTCGGAATGACGCTTGACGATACGGTCAAGCTGCTGAACATGCCCGACTTCTACGAGGAGCTGAGCGACATGGAAGAGACGGGCAACCGCTCCGTTTTCTACCAATACGACAACCTCGCCACCAACATCTATTTCGAAGGCATTACCAAGTCGGTGGTGGCTTGCTTCGAGACCGAAAACCAAGAGGCTACGCTGTACGGAAAGAAGGTTTTCGACCTCACGAAGGAACTCGTCGATTTCTTTTTCGAGGGCGACAAGATGACGGCGGTCAGCTGGGGCGTTCTCGTTGATGAACAAGGGGATATAATTTGATGAAGTCCAAGTTACTGCAGAAATACGACTCTTTTGTGGCCCATTTCTCGGAGCACATGCCCGTGGCCGAGTCGGAGTTGCAATACGAGAATCCGTACCAGCTTTTGGTGGCCGTCATCCTTTCGGCGCAATGCACCGACAAGCGCGTGAACATGACTACGCCTGCATTGTTTCGGCGTTTTCCGACAGCACAAGACATGGCCAATTCCTCCGTTGAGGAGATCTATACCTATATCAAAAGCATTTCCTATCCCAACAACAAGGCGAAGAACCTCTTGGGCATGGCTCAAGCGTTGGTGCGTGATTTCAATGCTGTGGTTCCCAATAACTTGGACGATTTGCAAAAACTACCCGGCGTGGGTCGCAAGACCGCCAATGTGATGATGGCCGTGGCCTTCGACCAGCCGGCCATGCCTGTTGACACGCATGTTTTTCGCGTCGCCAACCGCATCGGCCTGACCAAAAACTCCAAGAACGTGCTGGAAACCGAGAAAACTTTGGTGGCCCATTTGCCCAAGGCGGTGATTTCCAAGGCGCACCATTGGCTGATTCTGCATGGGCGATATGTCTGCCTTGCCCGCAAGCCGAAATGCGAAACGTGCGGAATCACAGCGATTTGCGATTTTTACTCGAAAAAAAGCAAGGATAAGCTTTAAATGCCTCCAGACTTAGGTGAGAAAACAAAAACAGGAGTTGCGAATTTTCGTAACTCCTTGATTTGCATCGTCGGGGCAAAAGGATTCGAACCTTCGACCCCCTGCTCCCAAAGCAGGTGCGCTAGCCGGACTGCGCCATACCCCGAAAAAAAAGACGATTTAGCATCGTCTTCATTCTTTCGCGGAGAAGGGGGGATTCGAACCCCCGGTACCCTTTGCAGAGTACGACAGTTTAGCAAACTGTTGGTTTCAGCCACTCACCCACCTCTCCAGCGCGTGATTTGCGGTGCAAAAATAGTCAATTTTTCAACACCAGCACTCTTTTTTGTCACTTTTTTTTGATTTTTCTTCTTGTCGTTTGATTATCAAATAAATAGAAGAATATGAAATGGGACTGTTAGAATGGTTTTTTGAACCTAATAAACAAAATACCCGACTATTCCTGACAGCACGATGAGCAAAATCGGGTTGGCTTTGAAGAAATACGATGCCACAAACGCCAAAACGCAGATGACCACGCTGATGTTGTATTGTCCGCAGCCAAAGTCGGGAAAGTTTTGCAGGTTCATCATCGAAAGGCCAGCGGCGAAGATAAGTCCGGCAATGGCAGGTTTCAAACCTTTCAAAGTGTTGTCCATCAGTGCGTTGTTCTGCTTGCTCATGAAGAGTTTGAGGATGAGATACACCATGACAATGGACGGCAGGCAAAGCGCGAACGAGGCCAAAAGCGAACCGCCGAAACCTGCTGTGGTGTAGCCCACGTAGGTCGCCAAATTGATGGAAATCGGGCCGGGGGTCATTTGCGAGATGGCCACCATGTCGGCAAACTCGGTGGTGTTCATCCAGCCGTAGTGGTCCACCACCTCGTGTTGGATGAGCGAGAGCATGGCATAGCCGCCGCCAAAGCCCAACACGCCGATTTTTACGAAAACCCAAAGCAGTTGCAGGTAAATCATGGCTTGGCCTCCTTGTTTTTGACATTCCTATTAATAATCAGTGCATAGATGAGGCTACCCGCGATGGCCGCTAGGATGACGTAGGCGGGCGAAATCTTGCACCACCAAATCAGAAACACCGTGGTGATGGGGATGATTGCGGTTTTCCAAGTCACCTTGGCCGACTTGATCATCCGTAGGGAAGGGGCGAGGATGAGCGCGACCACGCAAGGGCGGATGCCCTTGAAGATACGCTCCACCACGGGTTGGTCGCGGTATTCGCGGAAAACGGTGGCCAATAATAATATAATGGTGATGGATGGGATGATGGCGCCGAGCATGGCGGCAAAAGCGCCTTTGGTGCCGGCCACGCGATGCCCGACATACAAGGCCGTATTGACCGCAAACACGCCCGGAAGCGACTGCACCACAGCGATCATGTCCCAAAACTCGTCGGTGGGAATCCATTTCTTTTGATCGACGACGGCCTTCTCCACCATTGAAAGCATGGCATAGCCGCCGCCAAGGGTGAAGGCCCCGATTTTGAAAAAGGACCAAAACAATTGAAGCGGTTTTTTCATGGCGCAAAATTAAAGGTTTTTGTGCATTGATTGAAAAATACATTATTTTTGCGGCAGAAAACTAAATCTTTTGCATCATGATACTAACAACTACACCGACCATTGAAGGTCACACCATCACTGAATACAAAGGTGTTGTGTTCGGAGAAGTGATTTCCGGAGTGAATTTTATTAAGGATTTTAAGGCCAGCCTTCGCGATTTCGTTGGCGGACGCTCTGGTTCATACGAACAAGAGTTGATCAATGCTCGCGCCCAAGCCTTGAGAGAATTGGAAGAACGGGCTCGACAAGTGAATGCGGATGCTGTGGTGGG
This sequence comes from uncultured Bacteroidia bacterium, assembly GCA_902791165.1. Taxonomy (GTDB): domain Bacteria; phylum Bacteroidota; class Bacteroidia; order Bacteroidales; family F082; genus Limimorpha. The sequence continues at coordinate 5,019 of CADAVB010000038.1, read as the reverse complement.
CATCGATATGGATTATGAAGTGTTGGGCCAAAGCGGTTCGATGCTGATGGTTTCCGCTTCAGGCACTGCGGTAAAACTCCAATAAGTATAATCAAATACTTAGATATATGCTTTTAGACGTTTCCGTAATGACCTTTGACCGGCCCGAGGCTTGGCAATGGTTGGTGCAATTCTGCATTTTGGCGACGGCCCTTCTGCTTGGCAACGTGTTGAGAACCAAGGTGCCTTTCTTGAACAAAAGCCTGTTGCCATCCGCTTTGCTCGGCGGCTTGCTGCTGCTGGTTTTCAAGGCTTTTCCTGACTGCCGCAATATCATCAACAAACCGATGATGGAAGTGGTGACCTATCATGCCTTGGGCTTGGGTTTCGTGGCCTTGGCGTTGAAAAACAATAAGATAGAATCGAAATCCACGCCGATGAAAGTGATTGAAACAGGAGCCTTGACGGCCTCAACCTATGTCATCCAAGGCATCGTGGGCCTCATTGTTTCCATGTTGTTCTTCTATTTCGGCAAAAGGTTGTTCTACGCCGCCGGTTTGCTGCTGCCGATGGGCTATGGACAAGGTCCAGGGCAGGCCTTGAACTTCGGCAAGATTTTCACGGGCTGGGCCACGGAACAGGGCATCGACTTTCCGGGCGCGGATTTCGGCCTCTCGATTGCGGCCACGGGCTTCATCGTGGGCAGCGTCGTGGGCGTGATTTACATGAATATTCTACGTCGTAAAGGCATCCTTTCGAGAAAGAAAATCGCGGAGGCACAGATGAATACCTTGGAAGATTACGAAAGCAAGGGCGAAATTCCCGATGCCGAGTCAATCGATAAGTTGTCGGTGCAGATTTGCATGGTGCTGTTTGTCTATTTCCTTGTGTATCTGTTCACGAACTGGATTCAAGGCATGGAGTTGGGCAACTTTGGTACCAACACGCTCAAACCCATGCTTTGGGGCTTCAACTTCTTAATTGGCACCTTGTTTGGCATCTTGTTTAAAACCATCCTGAAACGGTTCAAGAAAGCCAAGCTGATGAGTCGAGAGTACATTAATAATTATATGCTCAACCGTATTAGCGGCTTTTGCTTCGACATTATGATTGTGGCGGGAACGGCGGCCATCAGTTTCGAGAACTTCGGCAAGTTCGTGTTGCCTTTCGCCATCATCGTTGCGTTGGGCGCTTTGGTCACCTTTATTTATGTGCTCATTATCTCCAAGCATCTTTATCCCGACTACAAGTACGAGGGTTTCTTCTCGATGTTCGGAATGCTGACGGGCACGGCGAGCAATGGTATGATTCTGCTTCGCGAAATCGACCCGAAGTTTGAAACGCCTGCCGCCAACAACCTTGTGCTGCAAACGCTGTCGGCCATCGTGTTGGGCTTCCCAGTGTTGCTTTTGATGGGCTATGCGCCGCAAAGCCTCCGTGCCACTTGGATTACGCTCGGCGTGTTGGTCATTTTTTGGGCCGCGCTAACCATCTTCATGCTGCGGACGAAAATCTTCAAGCGAAAGAAGAAGGAATAACAAAAAAGCTCCGGACAATTGTTCGGAGCTTTTCTTTTGTTTTGCAGCAAGGAATCACTTTTTGGCTTCCTTGATTCTGGCTTTCTTACCACGCAGACCGCGCAGGTAGTAGATGCGCGACTTGCGGACAGCGCCGAACTTGTTCACCTCGATGTTCTCAATCATCGGGGAGGCGATGGGGAAGCAGCGCTCAACGCCGATGTTGTTGGAAATCTTGCGGATGGTGAACGTGCCAGTCTTGCCTTGGCCGCTACGCTTGATAACAATGCCTTGGAACTTCTGCATACGTTCCTTTTGACCTTCGATGATCTTGTAGGTCACGGTGACGGTGTCACCTGCTCTGAACTTCGGAAAATCTTTTACAACGATTTGATCTTCAACGAATTGAATTAATGCGTTCTTGCTCATTTTATGTTAATTTTATATATTTTTCCCTAAAAAGTGGCTGCAAAGGTACAAATTATTTCAATACGCAACTATTTATTGTTGGCTTTTTTTGAAATTTTCGTACATTTCGGGGCGGCGCGCCTGAGTGCGTTGCAGGGCTTGCTCCATTTTCCATTCGCTGATTTTCAGGTCGTTGCCCGATAAAAGGATTTCAGGAACTTCCCAGCCCTTATAGTTGCGCGGACGGGTGTAAACGGGTGGCGACACCAATCCGTCTTGGAACGAGTCGGAGAGGGCAGAGGTTTCGTCGCCCAAGCTGCCCGGAATGAGGCGCACAAGGCTATCGACCAATACGGCAGCTCCCAACTCGCCGCCGGAAAGCACATAGTTACCAATGCTTATCTCTTTGGTAATCAGGTGCTCGCGTATGCGCTCGTCGATGCCTTTGTAATGACCGCAAAGGATGATGAGGTTTTGTTTCATCGAGAGGCGGTTGCACAAGGGTTGGTCTAAAAGCTCTCCGTCGGGACTCATGTAGATGACCTCGTCGTAGTCGCGCTGACTTTTAAGGTGGCAGATGCAGTTGTCGACGGGTTCGATCATCATCACCATGCCTGCACCGGCGGCAAACGAGTAGTCATCCACCTTGTGGTGCTTGTCGGTGGTGTAGTCGCGGAGATTGTGCAGGCCAATCTCCACAATGCCCTTGTTTACAGCGCGTTTGATGATGCTTTCGGTGAACGGTCCCTCGAACATTTCAGGGAAAACAGCGATAATGTCGATGCGCATAAATGATGAAAATTGAAATTTTCGGCAAAAATAGTGTTTTTTTGTTTAATTTTGCGCGTCAAAATTCAATCGATATGAAGAAACTATCCTTTTTATTAATCCTTTTGGCTGTCGCTGTTTTTGCCCAAGCACAAATCGCGACTAACATTTATTGGGTTCAGTTTACCGACAAGAACAACTCACCTTATTCCATCAACAATCCCGAAGCCTTCTTGAGCCAACGGGCTTTGCAGCGTCGTGCCAATCTTGGCATTGATGTGGATGAGCACGACCTTCCCGTCAATCCGCAGTATCTTCAAGCTGTGGCTGATTGCGGCGCTCAACTGCTCAACCCCTCGAAGTGGCTGAATGGCGTTTCGGTTTACACCAACAACACCAGTGTCATCAACGCCATCAATGAATTGGCTTTTGTTTCGGCGGTTCGCAATTGCCCCAACAACCCAGAGGCCCAAGAGCACAAGGAGCACTGGATGGCCACCGAATTGTCTCCTGTCGCCGCCAATCGCGGTGTTAATGGCTATTACGGCGGTGCTGAAAAACAACTTACGCAGTTGAATGCCAACATTTTGCATGATTTAGGCTATGATGGGACAGGTGTTGTGGTGGCCGTTCTCGACGGAGGCTTTGTCGGTACCGATATACATCCTTGCTTCGATAACATGCGCGAGGAAGGGCGTTTGTTGGGTGTCCGCGACTTTGTTTACGGTTCCACTTCGGTCTATTCGCAAAGCACGCACGGCACCTCATGCTTGAGCACCATGGCCGCTTACGATCCCAACAATATGGTGGGAACGGCCCCGAAGGCATCCTATTACCTCATTCATACTGAAAGCGGCGATTACGAGAATATCGTTGAGGAATACAACTGGGTTTCGGGCGCGGAGTATGCCGACAGCCTCGGTGTGGATGTTTGCTCCACCTCGTTGGGTTACATCGACTTCGATTTAGGGCAATGGAACCATCCTTTTGAGCATTTCGACGGCAACACCGCCCCGTCAAGCATCGGTGCAGAAATCGCTGCAAGCCGTGGCATGATATGCCTCATCGCCGCCGGCAACGAGGGTGATGGCACCTGCACCCTGGGTATTCCTTCCGATGCCGAGCACGTTTTGACTGTTGGCGCCGTGAACAGCCATGGCACCCGTGCTTCGTTCAGTTCTGTAGGCCCGACCTATGACGGTCGCATCAAGCCCGATGTGATGGCTATGGGAGAAAGCACCTATGTGGCCAGTGGATACATTTCATGGGGAGGCACTCCTTATTACAATGGCGACGGCACCTCGTTCGCCACTCCTGTGCTGGCTGGAGCGGTCGCTTGCCTGCGTCAGGCGCGTCCTAATGCTTCGGTGCAGGAGATTTGTGACGCCGTCCGCCAAAGCGGCGACAGAGCCTCCAATCCCGACAGCAAATATGGTTACGGCATCCCCGATTTCTCAAAAGCCATTGAAATGCTCAAAGTGGACGAAAGCAGCGTCACGAAGGAAGAACTCATCAGCGTGTATCCCAATCCTTCGCATGGCTCGGTTAGTGTCGCCTTGAATTGTGGCGAACAGGCCGACTTTGCCGTTTACGACATGATGGGCCGTTGCCTCTATAACTGCATTTGCAACGAACTGGGCAATAGCGTTTTGGAGAACTACTTGAGCGGTTTGGAACCCGGTATTTACTTTGTCAGTGTGATTTCCGGATCCGAAAGCCAAACCGTTAAGTTGGTGCTGATGCGTTAGGCTTTATAAATTAAGGTGTGATAAACAAAAAACTCCGCTTCAGAAACGAGGCGGAGTTTTTTGTTGCTGGAAACGGTGCGAATACCGTTTTCATGGAGAACTTCATTCGCCGGCATTGGCCAACGGAGAAGGTGTAACATACTGTCGTGCAGCAAGTTCTTTGTCGAGCACGAGCATGCCGTTCATGTTGTCGCCAATCATCTTGCACTGGGTGATGAGGTCACGGGCGTTTTCCTCTTCTTCCACTTGCTCGTCAACGAACCAAGCGAGGAAGTTTTGCGCGGCGCGGTCTTTGTCCTCGTCGGCGATGTCGCACAAGTTGTTAATCAAGGCTGTAACCTTTTGCTCGTGCTTCAAGGTGTCTTCGAATGTGGCCAAGACGCTCTTCCATTCGGTTTGAACTTTGGCGATGGGGGCGAGGATAACGCGCTCGCCTTGGCTGTGCAGATAGTTAATCATGATGGCGGCATGGGCTTGTTCTTCAAGGAACTGCACCTTATACCAATGTGCGATACCCTTGAAACCTTTGGCGTAGATGTCTTGCGACATGCTCAAGTATAAATAGCCCGACCACAACTCTGCATTGATTTGCTCGTTGA
>CADAVB010000037.1:19329-26352 GCA_902791165.1 uncultured Bacteroidia bacterium | reverse complement strand
GCTGTAGCCCAACTCGTTGTCCAGCTGGGGAATACGGATGTCAAGGTATTCGCGCATGACACCAAGTTCTTCTTCGTAAGTGTAGGCATCGAAGTATCCTTCGCCATCGACGGGCCACAATTCAAAGTTGCGTTTTACCTCATTTTTAATGACGCGGTGATTGGCTTCAATCATTTCCTCGATGTGTTGTTTGCTGAACAAACCGCTGTCGCGCAATTCTTTATAACGTTGCCGCAAGCGTGTGTCATAGTCGAGGTAGGGATTGATTTCAAGTCGGTTCAGCAGCAGGCAGCGTTCAAACTTAGGCAGGCTTTCGGTCATTTTCAGTTCGCCCTCGCCATCGCGCCCGAAAGCATCGTCGTAGTCCCATATCGCGATGCGGAACGGGGTTTGGGTGTTGCGTTTATAGAGGTAGAAGTTCTTCATCACACCGTCGCCATTGTTTGTTGGTGAACATGAGCAACAGATGCCAGTCAATGATGTTTTCAAGGTCGAAGTGTTGGCCGATTTCGTGCGCGAAAGTGCTGTCGTCGGCATGAATCATAAACTGCATGACGTTTTCCAAATAGCCGTTCATGTCTTCGTCTTCGATGTCGGGGTAGTTCTGTTGGAAATAATTGCCGGGTTCCTGCACCCATTCCAAGCGGTTTTCGCCGTAGAAAACGGGCGGGTCTTTGTAGATAAGGGCCAAACTGTCTTTCTTGTTGAGGCCGAGTGCGCCCGCGTTGAGCTTCTGCATGAGCACGTAAAGCCCCATATACTCGCCATTCACGCTGAGATTGACATAGGCACATTCCGAGGCCAGATTCTTCTTCGGGTTCATCTCCCTGAACAGATCGAAACAAATCTTGTGATGCATCATGGATTTGTCTATGTAGTTGGCGTTCAGGATGAAAGTGCGCTGCAACGGGAGTCCGGCCAAAGCGTGTTTTTGTGTCATCTTAAACGTGTAGGAGTGTTTGGCGAAGGCGCTCGAGTAGCCGCCACGGCATTTGATTTTGGCCTCGTCGGAGAATTGCTCGTTGAGGTCGGAATAGCTAATCGAACAGGGCGTTTTGCTGTCCCAAGGAATGTCGCCATCCACACAGATGTCGATACTGGGAATGGGTTGTGGCGAATCGCATGAAGGCAGGCTCGTCAGGGTGGCCATGGCCATCGCGAGTAGCATCAAGAAATAGGTCTTTTTCATAGGAAATGATCTTGTGAAGCGGCAAAAATAGTAAAAATCAGTAATATGGCGAGCGAAAAAAAATAGGGTTTGCGATGCCCCAATCCCAACTATTTATTACCTTTGCAGCGTAAAATGATTTGAATCATGCTCAATAAAGAAAATGTCATTGAGGTCCTAAAGGACGTCATTTTTTTTCCCAAAGGGGATAATATCGTTGCCTTGAATATGGTTGAAAATCTGATGGTTAAAGACAACGCCATCCGTTTCGACCTCGTCATGGAACATGCCAACGACCCGAAAAACGACATCCTCGTGAACGGTGCCAAGCGCACTTTGACCGAAGTGTTTGGCGAGGGTATCGACATAGAAATCAAGGTGGTGGAAGAAAAGACTGCCCTCTCGAAGGTGAAGCACATCGTCGCGGTGGTGTCGGGCAAGGGCGGCGTCGGCAAATCGACGGTGGCGGCCAACTTGGCCATCGCCTTGGCGCGCGCCAACCAGCGCGTGGGCCTGATTGACGCCGATATTTACGGCCCTTCCGTCCCGACGATGTTCGGCACCGAAAACGAGCGTCCCGCCGCCTTCGAGAAAGACGGCAAGATGGTGATGTTGCCCATCGAAAAATTCAGCATCAAGCTGATGAGCATTGGCAGTTTCGTCGATGCCGACCGTCCGCTCATCTGGCGTGGACCCATGGCCACAAGTGCCTTGAACCAACTGATGAACGACACGCTTTGGGGTGAGTTGGACTGGATGGTGGTGGACATGCCTCCCGGAACGGGCGACATCCAACTGACTTTGGCCCAGCAATATAAGGTGTCGGGTGCCCTCATCGTGACCACGCCCCAGAAGGTAGCCTTCGCCGATGTGCTTCGCGCCGCCATGATGTTCAAGGAAGAAGCCCTGCAAATCCCGATCTACGGTTTGGTGGAAAACATGGCCTACTTCACGCCCTCCGACATGCCCGAAAAGAAATACTACATCTTCGGTAAGGAAACTGGAAAGCAGTTTGCCGACCAACTCGGCGTTCCGTTCCTCGGCCAAATCCCTATCACAGAGAAGATTGCCGAATGTGGCGATGCGGGTATGCCGCTTGCCTTGGATGCCGATTCGCTTGTCACAAAGGCTTTCGACAAGATTGCACAGGAAATCATTAATAAAGGATGATGATATAGCCCCGTAGGGGCGACAGCTAATAAGCAGGCGACGTAAGTCCCTGCCCAACAAAACAACAAAACGAAAATGGAAAAGGAAACAATATTACGCAAAGTCAAGAACGTCCTCGAACAAGTGCGTCCCTACCTCCAGCAGGACGGCGGCGACGTCAATTTCGTGGAACTCACCGACGACAACACCGTCATCGTGGAACTCACGGGAGCCTGCGGCAGTTGCCCCCACAGCAAAATGACCCTCAAAAACGGCATCGAATCCGTGATGAAGAAAGTCATCCCCGAAATCAAGGCAGTGGAACAACTCGAAATACTTGATTTATAACCAATTAAATTTTGAAATCTTGAAATCTAAAATCTTGAAATCCAAATAATTGTCTAACATAAAACCAATCGAAAATGAAAAAAGTTCTATTCTCAATCGTGGCCATGCTACTCCTTTCGCTGAGCGGCATCGCCCAAACGACCTACACCAAGGTTAATTCAGCCTCGCAACTTGAAGCGGGTGCACGGTACATCATGGTGGGCTACGACAACGACGGCAACGCCTACGTCATGAGCCATCAGAAATCCAACAACCGCCACGCTATCGCCATCACCGAGGCTGGCGGTGTCATCACGGCCACGGTGGCCACCGACGCCACGCAGCAGGATGTTCCCTACGAGTTTACCCTCGGCGGCAATGCTGGCGCTTGGACCATCTTCGACCCGCTGAACAACGGCTACCTCTGCGCTTCGGGCGGCGGCAACTATCTTCGCACCCAAGCCACCCTTGACGATAAGGGCATGTGGACCATTACCGACGGCGACGAAGGCGGTATGGTGCCCGTCAGCAACGGCGATGTGGAGCAACGCTACATGCGCTACAACATCTCCTCGACCCTGTTCGGCTGCTACAAGGAATCGTCGAACGTAGTCGCTCCTGTCTATTTCTTCAAGGCCGGCGGTGCAGCTCAACCCGATCCTGAGCCGAGCAACTATCCCACCAACTTCGCCGCTTCGGTGAACGAAGTGGATGTAACCCTCACTTGGACTGATGCTACTGGTGGCCAACTGCCTGCCAAATATTTGGTTGTGGCCTCCACGGGCAACATCACCGTGCCCACCGACGGCACGCCTGTTGCCGATGGCGATATGGCCAAGAACGTGAATTATGGCATTCAAACCGTAACATTCAGCGGCTTGCAGGGCGGCACAACCTATAAATTTGCCATCTTCCCCTACACCAACAGCGGCTCCAACATCGACTATAAGACTGACGGTAACTATCCGACCACCCATGCCACTACGGATGACATTATCTACCTGCTCTTTGAAGACTTCAACGAAGACCTCGGCGTGTTCACGGCTTACGATATGTACGGCGACCAAGGCTGGCGCCAATCGTCTTACCAAGGCACGACTTATGCTGTCTGCAACGGCTATGCCAACCAAACTTATAATGAAAATGAAGACTGGCTCATCAGCCCCGCCATTTCCAGCAACGGCTATCAGGATGCTCTTTTGAGCTTCCGCACGGCTATGAAGTTTGATGGCGACCCGCTGCAAGTGAAGGTTTCCGTTGATTATGACGGACAAAGCGAGCCGACTGATTTCGAGTGGGTTGATATTACGGATGCCTTCGATTACTCGACGGGCGACTATGCCTGGGTGGAATCAGGACAGCTGGATATTTGGAATATCATCAATGGATATGAACTCGGTTATCCCGATTTCTATGTCGCCTTTGTTTACAAAAGCTCAAACGAGGCCGCATCTTCGTGGGAGATCGACTATGTGAAGGTGGTTTCCTATGGTGCTGTTTCAATCAACGAACAAAACAGCACTATTGGCCTCTATCCCAATCCCGCCCGCGAGCAGGTGTCGTTCACGCTTGAGAGCGATGCCCAAGTCAGCATCTTCGATATGACGGGCCGCATGGTGAGCGAAACGAATGTGGCTGCCGGCCAAGCCCAACTCAACGTGAGCGAACTGGAAAATGGCGTTTATTTCGTCAACTTCCGCTTCGCCAACGGCAACACTACGATTTCCAAGTTTGTGAAGTTTTAAGTTTTAATAAGGTGGGGCGGTATAAAATCCGCCCCACCTTTATTTATGAAAAAGCACATACTCATAGCGTTACTTTGCCTCGCAAGTTGGGCCAACGCCCAGCAAGTGGAACCTGTGCGTTATGAGGTGAACCGTTGGAACAAGGAACAAGGTTGTCATTATCAGGTACTTGACGAAACCAACGGCATCCTTGCCATTGAAACCGAAAAAACCGACAAGGACAAACGCCGCCTATGGAACTTCGCCTGCCTCGACACCACGCTCTACGAAACCCGCAGCGATTTGATTCCTTTGCCCGACAAGCTCAAATACCATGATTCGGGCTGCGACGGACGCTTTGCGGCTTTTCTTTTCGTCAATGACGGCAACAAGAAAGCATCGGATTCACTTGATTTTCTAGTGGTTGCCTTCGACAGGAAAGAGAACGCCTACCGCACTTTTTGGGACAAATGGCCCGAGAAGTCGGTGCCGCTTTCTGTTGAGGTGGTGGACGGCACGATGATGCTTGCCGTGAACAATAAAGGCGGCAACGGAGCCTTGCTGTTCTACGACCTTTCGTCGGAAGAAAAACGCTCGGTAACGCCTTCGTCGTCAGCGAGTTTTGTGTTTTTCCAAACGGCAACATTCAGAAAACAGCATCGCTTTGTGGTGGCCGTCAAGGAGTTTGAGAACAAGCGCTTCGTTTCGACTTCGTTCTTGGTTTATTCCCCAACGGGCAACCTGCAAAGTTCGAGCCGTTACGCCAACATTCCCAACGCCGCCTTGGGTCGCATGGGATTCCGTTTCGACGAGAGCGGGAATCTCATCGTCATTGGTACTTTGGAGCGCGAAACAGGCAGGAAAGTGAAACTTGAAGGCCTGACCGAGAATTTCGACAAGGAAAGCCTTGGCGTGGTGTGGATCAAGTGCGCTTCAAGCACGCCCGAAAGCCGCGTTTATCTCTTCAAGGACATGCCCGAAATCGAGTATGCGCTGACCGCTTCTGACCGCGTCCGTGTGCGCGAGGAGCGGCTGAAGAAGAAAGACAAGAACATCACCAAGGGCGAAATCGCGTTCCAGTTTCTCACGCCGCGCCTGACCGACTTTGGCGACCTGACCGTTTTTGCGGCGGAGGCTTTCATGCCATATTACCACACGGAGATGCGCACGGGACACGGCTATTACGGCTACTATGGCGGCTACGGCAGCTATCCCTACACCTACACCGTGTTCGACGGCTACGACTTTTTCAGCGAAATTCTGCTCGCCTTCGACCGCGACGGCAACCTGAAATGGCAGCAGTCCGTGAAATTCGACAACGAGCTGACCTACGACCTTTTTCCCCATGCCGCCGAGGGAGCTTGCTACGACGAACTCGTTGTGGCTTCGCCGTTCCGCAACAAATTGCGCTACACCGCCTTCGATGCTAACGGTCTGCCGCTGATGGGCCAGCAAGAGGAAAAGCTTGCCCCGAAGCACGGCGCTGATTATGTGGAAGATGAATATTATGCACAAATAACGAAATGGTACGGAGGCCGCTTCCTCGTTTTCGGATCCCAAATCATCCAAAACAGCACCCAACCCAAGCCGAGGCGGACGGTGTTTTATCTGCAAAAAGTTCAATATGAATAGGTTATGATTGGAAGTTGGCTGAAATACATGCTGTTGCGCAAGAGCAAGTACAAGATTCATTCGCCTTTCGTGTATGAGTTTATGACCAAGGTGCTCTATGACAAAGGCTCCAACCGCGACTACGACTTGATATTGAGAATCAGCCGTTTAGTTGATGGAAAACGCTTTGCCACGCGCTCGCGGCGCAAGCAGGCACGATTTCTGTATCGTTTGGTGCGCTACCTTGAGCCTGAAACGGTGCTCAGCTTCGGAAAGGTTTCGGCGTTGAATACCAGTGCGTTGGCCTTGGGCAATCTGCAAACCAAAGTCTATTTGGAGCAAACGCCCGACTTCTTGGAAAACCTGACCGCAATGGGTGTCGTCAATGTGAACCTCATCCGTCCCGATGCCGACGAGGAAGAGCAATTGGAGCGTTACAACACGGGCTTTGTCCTTTACGGCATTGAGGACTTCGGCGACGACACATGGAACAACCTTGAAGACGGCATGGCACAGGCCGACGAGGACACGGTGCTTGTTTTCGAGGGCATCCACCACAACCGCCGTACCGAGGCCGCATGGGAAGCCATTAAGGCCAGCGAAGGCGTTACGCTCACCATGGACTTGTACAGCATGGGCTTGGTGTTCTTCCGCGAAGGTATTGAAAAACAAGACTTTGTGCTAAAATATTGAATGCGGAATGTGGAATGTGGAATGTGGAATGCGGAATGTGGAATGCGGAATTTTGAATCTTTAAATCTTGAAATTTTGAAATCTTGAAATCTTGAAATGAAAAATCTAACATATACGCGTACCGGCGACGAAGGCAAGACTTCATTAATAGGTGGCTTGCGCGTTGCGAAATTTGACGACAGGGTGGAGGCCTACGGCACCGTCGATGAGCTGAGTGCCTTTATTGGAGTGCTTTACGACCAAGATGGCGTAACCGACGAGATGAAAACCGTTTTGGACACGGTGCAGAACAAATTATTCACCATTGAGTCGCATTTCGCCTTGGACGAAAACTCCGAGGTGAAGAAGATG
>CADAVB010000037.1:0-19316 GCA_902791165.1 uncultured Bacteroidia bacterium | reverse complement strand
ACCGACGAGATGAAAACCGTTTTGGACACGGTGCAGAACAAATTATTCACCATTGAGTCGCATTTCGCCTTGGACGAAAACTCCGAGGTGAAGAAGATGATACCCGTCCTGACCGCCGAGGATGTGGCTTATTTGGAGCACGAAATCGACAAGATGAATGAGCAGTTGCCCGAGTTGAGGAGTTTTGTCATTCCGGGCGGCAACTTGAAGGCGAGCCATGCCCATGTGTGCCGCACGGTGTGCCGTCGCGCCGAACGCCAAGGGTGGCGTTTGGCAGCGCAACATCCCGTTGATTCACTCGATTTGAAATACCTCAATCGGCTGTCGGACTACTTCTTTGTTGTGGCACGTTTTTTTGGTTATTTAGAAAATATCAACGAAAACAATTGGGAATCAACAAAATAACAAATTGTTATTTATTCTAAAAAAGCCCTTGTCAGTTCCGAAAATACTTGTACTTTTGCGCCCTCGAAACAAAACACAAAAAACTATGTATTGGACACTTGAATTAGCCTCAAAATTGGAAGACGCACCGTGGCCGGCCACCCGCGACGAACTGCTCGATTGGGCCTTGCGTACGGGCGCACAAGACGAAATCATAGAGAATCTTCAGGAAATCGAGGACGAAGGCGAGATTTACGAACGCATCGAAGACCTTTGGCCCGACTACCCCACCAAGGATGATTTCTTTTTCCATGAGGATGAGTATTAATTTTTTTATAATCAACTAATTAAAAAAAAGGTTCTTGGGATTCTGAGAGCCTTTTTCTGTATATCGGACAAGAAACAAATAAACATAATATGATGGAACAAAAGTGAAACAACTGCCCAACATCTTAACAGCAGTAAGGTTTATTGGAGCCGTATGTCTTTTGTTTTTCGGAGTCCAAAGCTTTGCTTTTTGGTTCATCTATTTTGCTGGCGGCCTAAGTGATATGGTGGATGGCTATCTTGCTCGAAGACTTGGATGCGAAAGCAAAACAGGAGCAGTGTTGGATAGTTTGGCGGACTTGGTTTTTGTGGCTTGTTGCTGCTGGCAATTGATTCCTGTTTTAATGTTTCCCCAATGGCTTTGGATTTGGGCCGGAGTGATTGTCGCCATCAAGGTCATCAACCAGATTTCTGCTTTGGTGATGTACAAAAGGTTCCAATTTCCTCACACCGTGGCAAATAAAGTGACTGGTTTTTTGCTTTTTCTTGGCGTTCCTTTGACGGTGTTTTTGGAATCGGCCGTTCCGATGGCCGTTATTGCCGTTGTCGCGACCTTTGCCGCGGTTCAGGAGGGGCATTTTATCAGAACGAAGTAAAGGCTCTAATCATTTTCGCAGATGCGGCGGGCCATTTCGTTGAGCACGAGACATTGGTTTCTGCTGATGGTGGTTTTCTCGTTGTGGTGCTCCCAAGGGGCGAGAATGAGGAGTTGCCCTTGTGCGCAAGCCTCCATGCGGGCGCCACTGGGTTTGGCAAGTTCGGTCAGGCCGTTCTCTTGTAAGTAAATCAAAGGTAAGCTTTCATTGAATGCTGCCCTCATCACCGCTTTCTCACCAGGCGAAATAGCGGGAGAAACAAGCACAGCCCCTTGTCGGGCGGCTGTCAGGTATTCCTTCACCTTTGCTTGGATTTCTGCTTCCGTAAGACGGCGAGAGCATTGTACCAACAGTCGGGTGGGGCGGTCGAGGAGGAAGCAATTGCCAATGGCAGAAAAGCTGATGCCTGCAGCCATCACATTACGTTGGACGCGGAAAAGATCGGGGTGCTCGCGTTTCATCAGAAGGCGGCGGGGGTTGTCGGCCAAATAGCGGAGCCATGTTTCGAGTTGCCCAGAACGAAGCAGGAGCTTGTCGTTGTAACCACGGGCAAAGAGCATTCCGTGGGTGCGGTCTTCGCCTCGGCGGTCTTTACGTGGTGCGGGTTGGGTTTGTTGCGTTGGCAACGCAACAGACGGGACAGACGGGACAGCGGGCAACCCAAGCACCAACTCACGGTAATGACGATTGCAACTTTGCTTGAATCCGCGCAACGCCAGTCCAAGCGGCTTTTCCATCTTCTCCCTGACGAATAGGATGCCGTGCAAATGGTCTGGCATCATTTGTAGAGCGATGACTTCCACTTCTGGGTGGTGCAATGTTGCTGACCACCATTCGTCAGCCACACGTTGTCCTAAAGCGGAAAGGTCAATGTGTGGCTCATCAGGACTGCCGTCTGGCGCATCACTTTTTCCTACAACTTGCCCAAAAAGGGGACGACGACCCTCTGTTACCATCGTAATCATGTAGATTTGACGGCCTGTGTAATCATGCCCAACGCAACGGCGAAGCATGGAAGGCTTCTTCTCTCCAGCGAAGGCTTTCTGAGCCTCGTAGGTTTCTTTTTTCATGCAGGTACTTCGTTGTTTTACCCAGCAAAATTACAATAATTTGTACTTTTGCGGCAAAATAATCAGACAAAACAATGGAAACAAATAGAATCCTGCTTCGTCCGTGGCGCGACGATGATGCTGAATCGCTCTTCCAATATGCCTCTGACCCCGATGTTGGCCCTCGTGCAGGCTGGCAACCGCATAAGAGCGTGGAAGAAAGCCTTGAAATCATCCGTACGGTGTTCCATAACGACACCAACTGGGCTATCGAACTGAAGGCGACGGGCGAGGCCATCGGCGCGATTGGCTACGGCCCTTCATGCGATTGCAAACTACCTGCCCGCGAAAATGAGCCTATTTGCGGCTATTGGATTGCCAAACCCTATTGGAACCAAGGCATCTGCACGGAAGCTCTGCGCTTGATGCTCGACCATATCCGACAAACAACCGCCATTCTTTCACTCATCAGCGGCCATTTCATCGACAATCCGGCCTCGGGCCGCGTGATGGAGAAGTGTGGCTTTGTGCCCACTGGCGAAACCTGCATTGACGAAAGTCAATACCAAGGTGCAAACAGACCGATTCGAGTGTTACGCTTGGAGATTTCGAGATAAACGAAGCATGGAGTATCGAGCCTAATGAGAAAACCTTTCCCTCACCGTTTCCGCCTCGCCGCTCAAATCACCCGAGGCCTTTTTCTGACCGATGAAAGGCGGTCGGCGAGGGGGCGCGTGTGGCAATTGTTTTCGAGGTTCACTTGGGAGCTGCCGCAAACGCTCGCCGGCTGGTTGTATTCGTTGGGTAGGGCTTTGGCCGGACAGGTGGACCGCGTTGATTCCCTCGGTGGCATCACCTTCGTTTCGGGCAAGGCTCATACTTTTGGCGGCGGCGTTTCGTTGGGTTCCTTCATCGACCTGTGGCTGTGGCGCGAGATGCGTGGCAAAAACGCTGGCTTCGTTTTGTCCGACCCGCTTTGTATGCACGAGTTTGGGCACACCGCCGACAGCCAGCGTTTCGGGTGGTTGTATCTCCTCGTCATCGGGCTGCCGAGCCTGCTGAGCGCGATGGGCAAGGGCAACCACAACGTGTTTTGGACCGAACTCCGCGCCAACCGTCATGCAAAACGGTATTTCTCAAAGCATTATTCCATCGCTTGGAACGATTTGGGGTATCCTACCGAGAACCTCGCCTAAACAAGAAAACCGAATCTCATAGGACTCGGTTTTCAAGTTATCAAAGCCTTATCTCAAATCCTATACTCCTGAATTTCTCATTTGTAACATTCTTGTTGTACTCGGGCAAAAGATTGGTATAGATGCGAATGCCGTGAATAATGCCCAAGATGTTGGTGTTGAACCCCATGCCGATTTCTATTTTCCACGGATTAAACAAGCCGTTTACCTCACTGCCAATGCTAGCGTTGTTGTTGAGATGTGGATAATTCGCAAACAGAAGCCCATTAATGAGTCGGCCAAACCTGAAGTCTAGCGACAGGCAGCTGCTTTTCTGTTTGTCCAAGTAATAGTAAAGTTCGATGGGGATGCAGAGATAGTTGGAAACCAAGGTGTTGTGTTGTGTCATTTCGGGTTGGCTGATGATTTCGAGGCCGTTATCACCCAATTCCACAGGATAACTCATCCACTTCAGATTGTTATTGAGAAGCAAACCCGTGTTCAACTTCCAACGCGGGCTGAACGTGAAGCACGTTCCAACTCCGCCGGTAATGTCGAGTCCTCCTCTGTTGCTATAGGGGCTGTCGAGATTCACGGGTGTGTCGCCGTTTCGATAACCAATACCGATGCTGAATCCTACTATATGATCCCAAATCTCATGGCGTTCCGTGGTGACAGGCCGCCCGTCAACCATTTTTGTTTCGATGATTTTCGGATTCTTTTTCCCGTAAAACCAGTTGGGGCTTTCGTATTCGTTCACAACAACTTTCCCGTCCAATAAACTTGTTTCATATTGGAAATCAGCGTTATATGTGTTGATACAAAGTTTTCCGTTTCCTGTTATCGTCCTGATGTTCAAATGACTGTTTTCGCCAAGTTTGATATGATGGCAGCCTATGCAGTACAATGAGTTGATGTCAAATTGTGCCTTTGCACCCAATTCGAGGCTTTCTGGATGAGTTCCAAGATGCAGAGGGTGAGTTTGTGGGTAATAATTGATGCAATCGGCGACCACTTTGGCATTGTCTTGGATTTTTATGCTTCTAAAAGCCATATTGCCTTCTATTTCCACCAAAGTGCCCTTGGGGAGCATCGTGTTTTCGAGGATAGTCAAAACACTGTCCGTCAGGTTGCACAATTCGACATCAAGGGCGATGCCTGCAAACTTCTCCTCCGTGACGATGGCGATGCGGGTACTGTCTGTGTCGCGGTGTGTCAGCCTGACATTCCAGCCTGAGTTGATGTACAGTTCGTGGATCTTGTCTTTGATGACGGTTTCGATGGCGACTTCTTCCTGTGCGATGGCTGTTTGCGCGAGGCAAAATGCCAAGATAATTAATGCAATGCGTTTCATAATGTGTTGATTTTTAATGATTAATTTCTAAAATTTGATTTCGTATGCGAGCATCCCGTCTTTCATGTTGGGGTCTTGCGGCTGACCGAAAAGGGTCTTGTCTTCCAAAAGAGAGCGCTTTGGTTTGGGTCTGCCTTTTTTGTCCAACATTTCATAGCCAACAAGTTTTGTGCTTTTTATAATCTTTCGTTTTGAGGAAGGCGTTTGTTCGTCCAAAGGCTCCGTGGGTGTTTCTATCAAGGTGGTTTCTGGTTCAACTTCCACGTTTTTATTAGGTTCCGCTTCTTTGGCTTCAGCCAAAACCGTCTTATCCGAAACTTCAGATTGAAGCTCCTTTTTCGGTTTCACCTTATTATTAATAGGCTTCCTGACCTCGACAGGCTCCAAGGCGGCGACAGGCTCTTTCGCCATCATCGGTTCTCGCGACAGCTCAATTTCTTGAACTTCCTCGGTTGTTGAATCCGCAGAATGGATTTGTTCCACAAAAACTGGTTTTTCCGTTTTATCAACCTGATTTTCAGTTGGTTTTAGAACAATCCAAAGCAAAAGGCAAGCCGCCGCCGCACCCATTGCCCACCAAAGGGGCACAAGTTTTCTGCGCTTTTGTGGCATCTCGACGGTCTTTTCTTTTGCAGCCAATTCGTCAATCAAGTCGTTGAGTTGGGCTTGCCGCCGGGTGTTCTTTCCGTGTTCTTCCAGACTGTCAAGCAGTTGCCTGACTTCTTCGTTTATCTCTTCTTTCATGGCGTTTCGTTTTTATGTTGTTCGATGGCGTTTCGGAGTGCGGTGTAAGCCCTTGACAGCGTGGCGTAAAGATGGGTTCGGCTCATGCCCGTAGCCTTCTCGATTTCCTCGTTGCTGAGTCCGTCCTCGTATTTCATCAGGATGGCATCACGCTGGCGTTGGGGCAGTTGCTCGACGAGTTTTCGGGCCATTTGGTAGCGTTCCTCCGTGTCGTCGGGCTGCGTTTCGGTCAGCAACAGCGTTTCCGCGTCGATGGGCACGGTCGGCTTCCGTTTTCGGAGCAGGTCGATACTGCGCCGTTTGACGATGGTAAAACTCAGTCTTTCAAAGTTTTGCTCTTTTGTTGTGGCACGTTGTTCCCAAAGGGCGATGACGGTTTCCTGAACGGCATCCTCCGCGCTGTCTGCGTCGCCGATGATGCTCTCGGCGGTCCGTTGCAAGCGAGGTTGCAGGCGCTGGATGTGTCGTTTGAACTCTTCAGTCGTCATTGCTGTCGTTGGTTTCTGTAGTATTATCGTGGCAATGGCTGGAATCTTACACTTTTCGCGAAAAAAAACTTAAATCACCCGTTCCGTGACTATTCGCCACTCGCCAGGTTGCAGATCGCCCAACGGAATATTGCCGATTTGCACACGAATCAGGCGCAGCGTGGGAAACCCGACGGCGGCGGTCATGCGGCGCACTTGGCGGTTTTTGCCTTCGGTGAGGGTGAGGCGCACCCAACTCGTCGGGATGTTGGCGCGGTAGCGGATGGGCGGCACGCGCTCCCAGAGGTTTTCGGGCGGGCTGGCGATTTCGGCCTGGCAGGGCTTGGTGCGGTAGCCTTTGATGGTTACGCCTCTTTTCAGTTGATTGACAGCCTCTTGCGTGATTTGTCCATCCACTTGGGCCAAATAGGTGCGCGGGTGCTCAAATTTCGGGTCGAGCAGCTTTTTGATGAGCCGTCCATCGTCGGTGAGGAGCAACGCGCCCTCGCTGTCGTGGTCGAGCCGACCGGCGGCATACACGTTGGGCGGAAACCCGAACTCGTCCAATGCACGATGTCCGGCTTCGGGAGTGAACTGGCTGAGCACACCAAAAGGCTTGTTGAAAAGGATAATCATGGCTTTAGAGTGGTTGAAAATCACGGGCAAAGTTACACTTTTTTGTTTTCTTGTGAAATTAGCGTATTTTTGCAGCGCGAAATCTGCTCATGCGAAAGGTAGTAACAACATCCGACCTGAAGAAAGCTTTGGGCTTGAAAGGCGTTTTCGGCACTTGCGTGTCGGGGATGGCCTATGGTGCGTTGCGTCTGGGCAAAATCAACCGTTTGTTCGACGGAGCCGCTGATTATCAAGGCTGTGAGTTTGCCGACCACCTTTTGGAAAACATGAAAATCACCATTGATGTCAGCCCCGAACAGTTGGAAAACATCCCCAAGGAAGGCGGTTTCGTGATGGTCAGCAACCATCCTTTTGGCGGCATTGAGGGCGTGATGCTTTTGAGCGCGATTGCCAAGGTGCGCCCCGACTTCAAGCTGATGGCCAACTTCATTCTTTCGCACATTCCCAACCTCAAGGACTGCTTCTTCTCGGTGAATCCCTTCGAGAAAAATCCCGAATGGAAAAGCAGCGTGGGCGGTATCAAAGGCACCATCCAGCATATCGCTGACGGGCATGGTTTGGGCGTGTTTCCTGCTGGCGAGGTGTCGCGCTATCATGGCCACGACTACCCCGAAGACCTGCCGTGGAGCACTTCCATTGCGCGTATCATCAAAAAGGCCGAAGTGCCCGTAATTCCCGTGTTTTGGGATGGTCGCAACTCGAAATGGTTCTATGCCGTCGATAAGATTCATTCCATGCTGGGCACGGCACGACTCACCAAGGAACTGATCAACAAGCACGACACCTGCTTCAATTTGCAGATTGGCAAGCCGATATTGCCCTCAGAATTAGAGGTTTACGACAATCCGAAGGACTTGGCGGCCTATCTGCGCAGCCGTTCCTACGCACTTGAAGCCAACATTCCGGCCAAGGTTGCGGAGAAGAAGGAAGTGAAACAGGCCGAAATCGACAAGCCCACCGATTTGCAACTCATGTTGGCCGAATTGGAGGCCATCCACGAAAAGGCTTTCTTGTATTCCGCCTCCGATTACGACTGCTACCTCGCTGACTATGAGGATATTCCGAATCTGATACACGAGATTGCGCGTTTGCGAGAGGAATCCTTCCGCGCCATCGGCGAAGGCACAGGCAAGAGCCTCGACCAAGACGAGTTCGACACGCATTTCAAGCACATGATTCTATGGGACAAGGCCAAGCAGAAAATTGCGGGTTGCTACCGCCTTGGCATTGGTAGTGAGATTGTGCCGAAATTGGGTCTTAAAGGTTTCTATGTCAGTACTTTGGTAAACATCGACGAGAAGTTTTCCGACAAAATGAGCCACACGATTGAACTCGGTCGCTCCTTCGTTTCTCTTGAGTACCAAAAAGAAGTGCTGCCGCTGATGCTCCTTTTGCGTGGTCTTGCCGATGTGGTGGCGCGTTATCCCGAAATCAACCATTTCATCGGACCAGTCAGCGTCAGCTCTTGGTATCCGAAGTTCTATCTGAGCCTAATAGCACGCTTTGTGTCTGAAAACCACAGTGTTGATCCATCGCTGCAAGGTCTGGTGACCCCCAAAACGCCTTTCGTCCCCGACTTCCTCAAAGTGGACCCCGAGGTGCTTTTGCAGCACAATATGAACGGCGTGGACAAGTTCGACAAGTTCCTGTTCCGCATCAGCAACGGCGAGTACCGTCTGCCCACCTTGTTCAAAAAATACCTGAAACTAAACGCCAAGTTCCTCTGTTTCAACGTCGATCCTGACTTCAACGACACGCTTGACGCCTTGCTTTTCCTTACCTTCACAGAGTTCCCCGAAGACGAAGTGATGCCGTTGTTCCGCGACAGCAGCGACGAGGAAAAGGAAATGGTCAGGAAACGGTTTGGGTACATTTGACCATGACTTATGACCATGACTATGACCGCCTTACGCATGGTTGAGGTGGTCATCGTCATTGGTCATCGTCTTCTTCTATAGTTTGCGCAAAGAAAGTGAAATTCACCTTGCCGTAGTGGCGTTGCTCCATGAAGTGCGGATGCTCGTCAAAGTGCTGATACTTATCGTGTTCAAGTACAAACATCCCGCCTTCGCGCAACAGGTTACGCTCGAAGATAAGGTTCACTAATCCGTCGTAGTCTTGGAAGTCGTAGGGCGGGTCGGCAAAGATGAGGTCATACTGCATGGTGTGCTTTTCGAGGAAGCGGAATGCGTCGGAGCGAACGGTCATCAACTCCTTCATGTTGAGTTTGTTGGCCGTTTCACGGATGAACTTCACGCAGCCGAAGTCCAAATCGACGGCGACGACTTTAGGGCAGCCTCGCGAAACGAATTCGTAGGAAATGTTGCCTGTACCAGCAAACAAATCCAAGGCCTCGGTTTCTTCAAGGTCGAAATGGTTGTCGATGATGTTGAACAGGCTTTCCTTGGCCATGTCGGTGGTGGGACGCACGGGTAGGTTGGTCGGAGCCATGATTTGCCGGCGTTGGTATCTTCCTCTGATGATTCTCATCTTAGTGCTTGATAAAGAAGGTGATAGTATTGGTAAGGAACGTTTTCAAGAGCCTTGCTGACTTGCAGTACATGTCGGTCTTCGATGAACAAGAGGTATTTGATGTAGCGACTGCAAAGTTCGACGATTTCTGAATTGGGCAAAATCAATCCCGAGAAGCAAACGGGCACTTTTAGACAGTCGATTTGGTTTTGTTCGAGTGCAAACAAAAGGAAGTAGGCAAAGTCGGCTTTTGTGCTGAACTTGAAGTTGTTATGAAAAAATAACTGGCCGTCATTTACGATGATTACGTCAAAGTCGCGGTTGCGCACATTGACAAAGACCACCTTGCCCTCTGGGGCATATTCGAAGCAGCTCTTGAGAAAAACGGAGCTGGAATGAATGATGTTAGCTTTGGGCCATTTTGCTAAAATCTTGTCGCGCAGGACTTTGGGGTAGGCAAAGACGTTTGTGGCTTTAATGGACGCGATTGGGTCGGCCTGATGGATGTAGCCATCTGGGATGCGGAACGTGAAGTCGAGGTATCGTGCATTGTTGTCGGGGCTGGCCAGCGTTTCGGGGACAAAGAGGTTGGTACGCTCGTCGATGAGGCAGGTGACGGACTTTAATGCTTTGTTGTTCAGGGTTTTGGCGTCAAGAGCACGTTCCAGATACTGGAACATTTCGTTGCTGTCGTCGGCATCAACTTGGTGACATTCCAAACCGATGAGGCGTTTTTGGGTGTCGTCGAGCAAGGAAAAAGAAAGACCACCCAACGCGAATTGGATGGTCATTTTGTAGCTTGATGATAAATCAACATCAAAACCCTCGTCAAACTTGGAAATATAAGGATTCAATGATGTTGCCATTCATCGTGGTGCTTAGAGTTTCTCCCAGTTGCCGTCGGTGGAAGCTTCATCCATCGAGCCGACTTTCAGACCGGCGTAGCGGTTGATGCTTTCCTTTTCAGCCTTAGCGTTGAGGATGCGTTGTTGATCAAGGCCGATGAGATACACTTCGTAGGGCGTGCGGGCTTCGAACACGGGGATGTCGATACCGTTGCGCTTGATGGTGCCGGCTTCGAGTTCAAACTTCTGTTGCGGCTCGCTGAAAGGAACGAGGCTCAACTCGTTGATGTTGAAGTTCTCTCGTTTGCCTGCGATGGAGTCCATAACTTTCACATAGCCAATGGTGTCGTTGATGGTGCGGGTGAAGGTGGTGTCGGCCGGGTCAGGAATGATGTTCACAATCGGAATCTCGGCAGTTTGGCAGAAAGCAATCAGCGAGTCGAAGCTGTTGGTGTACGAGCTGTTGGCGTTCTTGTAGAGCACTTCAGCATTGCGGATGTCAATGAGGCGTTGCACAACTTTCGTTTCGCGCTCGGCTTGGGCCTTGTTGAACTTAATGGGAGCTTGGATGCTCTTGACGACTTGCCATGCCAGAAAAACGACAACGGCGAACAGCAAGACGTTGATGAGAATGTTTAATCCTTTTTTCATTTTTGTATGGTTTTCTAATTATTTTCTCTTCGTCTGATTGGCGGCAAAGTTAGGACTTTTTTTCTTATTCTCGCCAAACTTTTTTCTCAAAGAATTAAAAATGAATTTTGTGGAAGTTTAAGTATTTGTCGTCCAAATACTTGCGTATTTTGTCGGCAATGATAACCAAGACTTGAAGTTCGTTTTTTAGCAGCCAATCTGTTGCGTCATCGTCGCGATTGATGGCTTTTGCGAAGGCCAAATTGACCTCAAAATGGTTTTTCAGGAGCCATTCTTCGGCTTTTGCCTCCTTGTCGATGGCGCTGTCGATGGCGGCTAAATGAGGGAAACCGTGCTCCATCAGCCAGTCTTTGGCCTTGGTGTCGCCCTGGATGGTATGGCTCAATGCGCCGAGTTCGGGGTAGCCGTTGCGCATCAGCCATTCGAAGAATTCGTCGCCTTCAGGCTCGAAGGTGCAGCCGAAGGCCATCAGGATTTTAGTGGGGTAGTGGGTCATAGTGCTGCAAAAATACAAAAAAATGCCGATAGGTTCGGTAACGGGATAATTTGTTTCTCACTTGTGCGGAGTAAAGGAAAAATTCTTACCTTTGCACAAACATTCGAAAACAATGAAAACAAAAAAAGAAATAGTGGAAAACTGGCTGCCGCGCTATACCGGCTTGCCGTTGGAGAAGTTCGGGAAGTATATCCTGCTGACCAACTTCCAGAATTATGTCGATCGTTTTGCTGAATGGCAAGGCATTGAAGTGGTCGGGCGCGACAAGTCGATGCCCTGCGCTACTGACGGCGAAATCACCATTATCAACTTTAGCATGGGTAGCGCCAACGCCGCCACCATCATGGACCTGTTGAGTGCCATCCATCCTAAAGCAGTGCTGTTTCTCGGCAAGTGTGGCGGCGTAAAGAAAATCAACAAGGTCGGCGACCTGATTCTGCCCATCGCGGCCATCCGTGGAGAAGGTACTTCAAACGACTACTTCCCGCCCGAAGTGCCCGCCCTGCCGGCCTTCAGCCTCGAAAAAGCCATCTCCACCACCATCCGCGATTATGGCCGCGACTACTGGACGGGAACGGTTTACACCACCAATCGCCGCGTGTGGGAACACGACGATGATTTCAAGGAATACCTGCGCAAAATCCGCTGCATGGCCGTCGATATGGAAACCGCCACCATTTTCACGGTCGGATTTCACAACGAAATCCCGACGGGCGCGCTGCTGTTGGTGTCCGACAACCCCATGGTACCCGAAGGCGTGAAAACCGAGGAGAGCGACAAGCACGTCAGCAAGAACTTCGTCGGCGAACACCTGCGCATCGGCATCGACTCGCTGCGACAACTTATTAATAATGGTATCACTGTCAAGCACTTGAAGTTCTGATGACTTACGAGCAGATACTTTCCGAAATCCACAAGAAGCAGTTCGCGCCCATCTATTTCCTGACCGGCGACGAGCCGTATTTCATCGACATGATTTCGGATAGCATCGAGAACGAAGCCCTCGACGAGGCCGACCGCGCCTTCAACCAAATCGTGCTGTATGGCCGCGACGTGGACGTGGAAACCATCGCCAACCACGCCCGCAGTTTCCCAATGATGGGCGAGCGCATGGTGGTCATCGTGAAAGAGGCGCAGGACGTGAAGGACTTGGAAAAATTCGAGGCTTATCTCGACACGATTCCCGAAACCACGCTGCTTGTTTTCGTTTACAAATACAAGAAATTCGACAAGCGCAAGACTTTGGCCAAAAAGATTGACAAGAAGGGCGTTTGGTTTGAGTCGAAGAAGCTGTACGACAGCAATATACCCGGCTGGATTCAGAATTATTTGAAAGGAGAGGGCTATAGCATCACGCCGAAAGCCACACAGATGCTGGCCGATTTCCTCGGCACGGACTTGCACAAAATCGCCAACGAACTGAAGAAACTGACCATCGCCCTACCCAAAAACAAGAGCATCGACGACGCTGACGTGGAGCGCAACATCGGCATCTCGAAGGACTACAATGTGTTCGAATTGCAGAACGCCATCGGTAGCCGCGACGTGCTGAAAGCCAACCGCATCGTGAACTATTTCGGCGACAACGGAAAGGATAACCCGCTGTTGGTCACGGCGATAACGCTTTACGGCTACTTCACCAAAATCCTGAAACTGCACTTCGCTGCCGACAAGTCGCAAGGGGCTTTGGCGAGCGTTTTGGGCGTGAATCCGTATTTCGTCAAGGATTACCAATTGGCAGCCCGCAACTATCCGCCTGGGGCTTGCATCCGCTGCATATCCATCCTCCGCGAGTTTGACATGAAATCGAAGGGCTACGACAGCGGCGAGGTGAGCGAGAAGGATCTTTATCGCGAAATGATTTTCAAACTAATGCACTAAAGACTATGCGCATTGTAGCACAACGGGTTACACACGCTTCCGTCACGATTGACGGCAAGGTGAAGTCTGAAATCGGGCTTGGAATGTTGATTTTGCTTGGCATTGAGGATGCTGACAATCAGGAAGATATAGATTGGCTTTGCCAAAAACTCAGTAAGCTCCGCATTTTCGACGACGGCAACGATGCGATGAACTTCGACATCAACCAAGTGGAAGGTTCGTTCCTCGTCGTAAGTCAATTCACCCTTCACGCCCTTACCAAGAAAGGCAACCGCCCGAGTTTCATCCGCGCTGCCCGTCCCGAGCAGGCCATTCCGCTGTATGAACTGTTTTTGAAACGCCTCGCCGAGGTTTCAGGTCGCCCCGTCCAAAGCGGCGAATTTGGCGCGATGATGGCCGTGGAGCTACTCAATGACGGGCCAGTGACGATATTAATGGATTCGAAACGGCGGGAGTGAATAGTTTATAGTTTGATTCCCATAAATGCCATAAATGCAATGCCCATCAAACCCGTGATAATGAACGAGATGCCCACGCCTTGAAGACCTTTGGGAATCTTGGAATAGCGCAACTTTTCGCGGATGGCAGCGATGGCCACGATGGCCAACAACCAACCTATGCCCGAGCCAAGGCCAAACACAGCCGCTTCACCTACATTGCCGAAGGCGCGCTCCTGCATAAAGAGGGAACAACCCAAGATGGCGCAGTTCACCGCAATCAGCGGGAGGAAAATGCCCAAGGCGGAATACAGCGACGGCGTGAAGGTCTCAATCACCATCTCCAATATCTGCACAATGGCCGCGATGATGGCGATAAAAAGGATATAAGTCAGGAAGCTTAAATCGATGGTGGCGAATCGCGGACTGATCCACGCCAACGCGCCAGGCGAGAGCAAATATTTGTTAATCAAGTAATTGACGGGAACGGTAACAACCAACACGAAAGTTACGGCCAGCCCTAAGCCCGCGCTCGTCTTGACGGTCTTTGAAACGGCCAAATAGGAACACATGCCCAAGAAATAGGCGAAAATCATGTTGTCGATGAAGACAGACCGAAGGAAGAGGTTAAACAGGTTCATTTCGTTTCGGTTTTGCTGTTGTTAATCCACATCACTATGCCGATGACGATAAGTGCCATCGGCGGAAGAATCATTAGGCCATTATTCTGATAGCCAGCCTCGTAGAACGACTGTGGAATGACTTGATAGCCGAGTAAAGTTCCCGAGCCAAATAACTCACGGAAGAACGCCACGATGACGAGTATCAAACTGTATCCCAATCCGTTGCCTAAACCGTCCAAGAACGACTCCCAAGGTCCGTGCGACAAGGCGAAGGCTTCCAATCGCCCCATGATGATGCAGTTGGTAATGATAAGTCCCACATAAACAGATAATTGCTTGCTGATATCGTAGGCGAAAGCCTTCAAAAACTGGTCAATCAGGATGACCAAAGTGGCGACCACCACGAGTTGCACAATGATGCGGATGCGGGAAGGAATACCTTTGCGCAGCAAGGAGATGATGAGGTTGGAAAAAGCCGTCACGACCGTCACGGAGGCGCCCATCACCAAGGCGGGCTTGAGTTGGGCAGTCACGGCAAGGCAAGAGCAAATGCCGAGCACCAACACCGTTACGGGGTTCGTTTTGCGCAGTGGTTCTATGATGAGTTTCTTGGCGTTGGACATGGCTTATTCTCCTTTTGCTGCAAATTTCTTCAAATACGCCGAATACTTCTCTAAAGTGCTATCAATCATTTCTTTAATACCATCTGAAGTTTTTGTGGCACCCGTTATGGCATCAAATTCAACGGGAAGTGTGCTGCCGTTTTCCATGATTTGTTTGCCTGCAAATTGGCCTTGAAATTTCTCTGTAGTGATTTCTCCGCCCAATCCTGGGGTTTCCGACTTGTGGTCGAAAGCCACCCCGACTATCGTTTTGCCATCGGCGGCGATGGCGAGATAGCCCCAAATCGGACCCCAAAGGCCGTTGCCTTGCATTGGAATCACGCTGGTTTGCCGGTCGATGACGAACACGGGCAGACCGTTGTCATCGGTCGGGTTGCCGTTTTCGTCCAAGAGAAATTCAGCCGTGCAGTGCTTTTCAAAGAGCAGCGCGGCATTTTTGGCATTGACATCGGGAATGCCCGCCGCCGTGAGGATTTGTATGCGTTTCTCGTTCTTCGCGTTGCGGTCTTGGAAAGGCTGCAACCACAAAGCCGTGACGGTCAGCAAGACAGCCACTACGATAATTAAAATCGTGGCATACAAGAAGATATATCGGTTACTGTTGATGTCTTTTTTCATTGGACGGAGGTTTTAGGTTTAACGATGGCGCGTTTTTGGCGCATTTTTATATTTCGGGCAATCACGCAATGGTCGATGAGCGGGGCGAAGCAGTTCAAGAGCAAAATACTGAGCATCATGCCCTCGGGATAGGCTGGGTTGATGACGCGCAGCATCACGGCTAAAATGCCAATGAGCATGCCGTAAATCCACTTGCCTGTGTTGGTCTGCGCCGCTGTGACGGGGTCGGTGGCCATGAAGACCGCGCCGAAGGCGAAACCGCCCATGAGATAGTGGTAGTAAAACGGTAATTGCATGTATTCATTGGCACCAATGGCATTGAAGAGAAGCCCCATGAGGCCGCCGCCGAGGATGACGGAAAGCATAATCCGCCAGCTGGCGATGCCAGTGAACAGCAGTAGGGTCGCACCGAGTGCGACCGCAATAACCGAGGTTTCACCTATGGAACCTGGTACACCGCCCCAAATCATGGTCCAAGCGTCGGGGATATCGGTGCCGCCGTTGGCGAGGATGCCGAGCGGCGTGGCACCTGTGAAAGCGTCGGGTTGGTCGGCAATCCAGACCTTGTCGCCCGACATGACCGAAGGATAGGCAAAAAACAGGAAGGCGCGGGCCAGCAGCGCGGGATTGACGAGATTCATTCCTGTTCCGCCAAAGGCTTCCTTGCCGATGAGGACGGCGAAGGCCGTGGCCAAAGCGACCATCCATAGCGGGATGTCGGGCGGCAAGACCAGCGGAATCAACATTCCTGTAACCAAAAAGCCCTCATTGACTTGGTGGTGCCTGATTTGCGCGAAGGCGAACTCGATGGCCAAGCCCGTAACGTAGGAAACAACGATGATGGGCAAGGCTTTGAACAGGCCGAAACCGAAGGTTTGCCAAAAACTGACGGCTTCTGCGGTGGCTTTAAAATGCTGATAGCCAATATTCCAAATGCCGAACAGAAGGGCGGGCATAAGCGCAATGACCACGAAAATCATGGTACGTTTCAGGTCGATGGCATCGCGGATTTGGCAGCCTCGCTTGGTTGTTTCGTCGGGCACAAAGAGGAAGCTCTCAAAGGCCTCGAAAGTACTCTGAAGCCAAGCGAATTTGCCACCTTCCGTGAAGTTTGGCTTGATTTTGCTGATAAAACGGCGCAAGTTTTTAATCATCCTTCGGCCTCCTTTCTCAGTTTCTCCAAAGCCTCGCGAATGATGGCTTGGATGTCGGTTTTAGATGTGTCAATGAACTCGCAAAGGGCAAAGTCCTCTGGCTCCACCTCGTAAATGCCGAGGTTTTCCATTAGGTCGATGTCGCCGACAAGGCAAGCCTTGATGAGTTGCAACGGATAGATGTCGAAAGGGAAGACCTTCTCGAACTCGCCCGTCATCACGTAGGCGCGCTCCTCGCCGTGGAGGTTGGAGTCCAACTCACAATCGGGATGCAACACATTGGGAATGAAGCCCGAAGGGAAGGTGCGCGATACGCTGAACTTCTTGAATCCGGGCCAAATCCAGCCGATGAGTTCGTGGCGCTGGTCGCCCTCGGGAATGACGCAGAGCATGTTGTGGTAAAAACCGACGAAGTCGTTCTCCGTGACGGCTTTGCCCGTCAAAACGTTGCCGCTGACGATGCGCTGGTGGTCGTCTTTCAGGTTGTTTTCGACAAGCGCGGAAATGGCGGCTCCGAGTTTGGTCCGAATATATTGCGGATGCAGTAATCCACTTCCGGCGATGGCATAAATGCGGCTAAAATCCAAACTTCCCGTGCGGAAAAAATGCCCGATGTTGATGACTTCTTGAAGGCCGCAAAACCACACGGTTTCGCCCTTGTTGATGGGACAAATCCTGTTGATTTGTGTGCCCACGTTGCCCGAAGGATGCGGTCCGCTGAAGCGGTGCAGCGTGACGTTTTTGGCCTTCAGCAGTACCTC
Organism: uncultured Bacteroidia bacterium; assembly: GCA_902791165.1. Classification (GTDB taxonomy): domain Bacteria; phylum Bacteroidota; class Bacteroidia; order Bacteroidales; family F082; genus Limimorpha. Next base: position 2,023 of record CADAVB010000037.1, on the reverse strand, counting down.
CGATTGCGTCTTTTCTGCGTGGATGCAAAGGTGTAACTTGCCGTCGCAGAGAAGGTTAAGAATCTCCAAGCCTTTTTGCAGCGAGTCGGGGAAATGCTCGGCGAGATAGTCCATGTCGGGCGCGAGCGGCGATGAGTCGAACGCGCTGACGAAGAAAGCCTTGGGACGGTCGTCGGGCTTGGCGATGGTGCCAAAAGGTCGTTGGCGAATCATCGGCCAAAGTCCTGTTTCCAACAGGATTTGCGTGATGCCTTCCTTTGTTGGTGCGCCAAACTCATAAGCCAGCGGTTCAAACTTCCCGTCCGACTTGACGACCACGGCTTCCAAAAGGCGTTTCGGGCCACGACGCACTTCGCTCACTGTGCCGCTGACAGGCGAAACGAATCGGATGCGCTCGTCGCCTTTGTCGCAAAATAGCGGTGTCCCGACTTTAACGTCGTCGCCTTCATCGACAAGCAGTTTTGGTGTAAGACCAACGAAATCAGTTGGTTGTAAAGTAAAAAACTGCGCTTCAACGCTGTTGGTTGCCCGTTCCGCCTTGCCTTTCAGCTTGATGTCAAGACCTTGTTTTATTTTGATGACTCGGGTCATGTTCTGGATTTGCGGCAAAAATAGGGGAAAACTCGCCATCTTTTTGTATTTTTGCCTCCGAAATTCCGTTTTGGAGAAAACTGTTCCTATGAAAAAACTCACCTTATTAATAATGCTGCTTTGCACATCGGTCGGCCTTTTCGCCCAAGATTTTGACCTGCCCTGCGGCAACCTCAACTACAAGCCAGAGGTGCAGACTGTACTTCTTTATGCCGATGGTAATCAGCTTAACGACCCGATTGTGCCTTTGGAAGACATGATGGATCGGCTGATGCTTTCGTTTGACATTATCGACGGTCAGGGCGAGGTGCTCAACTACACTTTCATTCATTGTAGCTACGACTGGCAACCGACTGACATTCAGCGCATACAATATGCTTCTGGCTTCGATTCCGACCGCATCGACGACTACGCTTTCTCGCGCAATACCTTGATAGAGTATGTCAATTATCAATTGCGTTTCCCGACCGAGGACATGGTGCCGCTCCTTTCGGGCAATTATCTTCTCATCGTTTATGGCGATGACCTGAACGACCTTTATTTCACACGCCGTTTCATGGTGGTGGACGAAAAAGCCTATTTGGGTGCCAATGTGCCGCGCTATCCCGACGATTTGTCGCTCACCGACACGCACCAACAACTCAATGTTAGGGTGAATATGAACAATTATCTGACGGGTAACACGCAGCAATTCAGCCATTTGACCATCCGTCAGAACGGACGTTGGGACAATGCCGCAGAGGGACTGAAGCCCACCTATGTCTATCCCGACTACATCTCGTTTGAGCACCATCCGCAGACCGTTTTTGAGGCTGCGAACCAATTTAGGCGCTTCAATATCAGCAACTTCTATTTCCAGTCGGAGAACTTGGCGCACATCCGGCAGACCGACCTATCCTTTGAAATCGACATTGCCACTTGCGAGTCGCGGGCGCGGAAAGCCTACACAAGTTACGAGGATATTCACGGCGAGAAGTTCATTTACGTTGAAAACGACAACCTTGACAACTTCACCGAGGCCGACTATTGCCGCGTGAATTTCTTCTATAAAAGCGAGGCCCCATTGACGCACGAGGACCTTTACATCATGGGCGCATTGAACGACTGGCGCTTCGACGAAAGCAACAAGATGCGTTACGACTATCGGCTGCACGGCTACACCTGCTCGATGGTGCTGAAACAAGGCTATTACAACTTCATGTTTGCCACCGTCGATAGGAAAACTGGCGAGGTGATGACCGACCTGACCGCTGGCAACCATTGGGAAACTAACAACGTGTATAAGCTCTATTTTTATTACTACAACGCTACCAAAGGCTATGACGAGCTGATAGGTTACTCCACGGTGAACTCACATTGACGTATCACGTCATTGCGAGGAGGAACGACGAAGCAATCCAGATATGACTCAACTCACATCCGATAGAATCAC
>CADAVB010000036.1 GCA_902791165.1 uncultured Bacteroidia bacterium | reverse complement strand
TGTCGTGGTGGCCAAAAAGCACATCGCCTTGCAGCATGGCAAGCTCCATGCGCTCGCGCTCGCTGAAATAGACTTCCATACGCAACACGCTGTCAATCAGGCGTAAGGTGCTGTCGGGCAGGGTATCGGCCAGGTGCTCGGCACGGCGCGCCATCTGGCGCGCTTTGTGCGTAGTGCCAGTGCACGAGGCCAAAAGCAACAAGGCAATCAATCCTATGAAAACATGTCGTTTCATGGCGGCAAAGGTAGGGAAAAAACATGTTGAAATCTTTGTTCAAAAAAAATTGCTCCAAGTTCTTGCGCCGTTTTCAGATTTTTGGTAATCTTGCAGTTTTAAATCCAACCTGTTATATGACCTCGAAAAAAATCAAAACAGCTTTAATATCAGTATTTTACAAAACAGGCATCGACACGATTGTGGATTTGTTGAAGCAAAATGGAGTGCAGATTTACTCCACGGGAGGCACTTTTGATTTCATCAAACCACTCGACCCGACCGTGAAAACGGTGGAGTCGCTCACCGGCTACCCCTCCATTTTGGGCGGTCGCGTGAAGACCCTGCACCCCAAAGTGTTTGGCGGTATCCTCGGACGCGGTAGCCTGCCCTCCGACCAACGCGAAATGCAGGAATACGACATCCCCGCCTTCGACCTCGTCATCGTTGACCTCTATCCTTTCGAGGAAACCGTGGCCAACACCGACGACGCCTCCAAAATCATCGAGAAAATCGACATCGGCGGCATCTCCCTCATCCGCGCCGGCGCCAAAAACTTCAACGATGTGCTCATCGTGCCCTCTCAAAAACACTATGGCGAACTCATCCAACTGCTTGAAAGCCAAAAAGGAGAAACCACTTTGGACGACCGCCGTCGCTTTGCCGCCTACGCCTTCGGTGTGAGTTCGCATTACGACAGTGCCATCATGAACTGGTTTGTGAAAGACGACGAAAACAAACCGATACGCCTCGCAGAAGACAGCGCCACAACCTTGCGTTATGGCGAAAACCCGCACCAAAAAGGCGCTTTTTATGGCGACCTTGACGCGCTGTTTGAAAAACTACACGGCAAAGAATTGTCGTATAACAACCTGCTTGACCTCGACGCAGGCCTCAACCTTATCCGCGAGTTCAGCGAACCGACCTTCGCCATTCTCAAGCACAACAATCCTTGCGGATTGGCCTGCCGAAAGACAGTGAAAGAAGCGTATTTGGCTGCCTTGGCTGGCGACCCCGTTTCGGCTTTTGGCGGCGTGCTCGTCTGCAACCGCCCCATCGACCTCGAAGCCGCTGAGGAAATCAACAAACTCTTTATTGAGGTCATCGTGGCCCCCGACTACGAACCGGGCGTGCTCGACTTGCTCTTCTCGAAGAAAAACCGCGTGGTGCTGCGCCTCAAGGCCGACCTCTACAAGCCGCAAACGGTGAAAACTGCTTTGAATGGCTATCTCGTGCAAGACCGCGACCTGCAAACCGAAACGGCCGAGGATTTCAAAGCCGTTACCACAAAAACCCCGACTGCCAACAAGGTGGACGACATGGTGTTTGCCAACAAAATCGTGAAGCACAGCCGCTCCAACGCCATCGTCTTGGCCAAGGGCGGACAGCTTTACGCCTCTGGCATTGGGCAAACCTCGCGCGTGGATGCCCTGCGTCAAGCCATCGAGAAGGCCAAGTCATTCGACTTCGATTTGAACGGTGCGGTGCTGGCCTCCGACGCCTTCTTCCCCTTCAGCGACTGCGTCGAGCTGGCCCACCAAGCCGGCATCAGCGCCATCGTGCAACCCGGCGGATCCGTCCGCGACCAGGAATCCATTGATTGCTGCAACCAACATGGCATCGCTATGGTGTTTACAGGATACCGACATTTTAGACATTAAAAAAATGGGCAGACACGTAGGTCTGCCCCTACAAGTACGGGCGAACCTATGTGTTCGCCCTCCAAAACGAAAATTAAACAACTAAACAACTGACAACTAACAACTTAAAAATATGGGAGCATTTTCATTCCTCAACAAAGAAATCGCTGTTGATTTAGGAACAGCCAATACCATCATCATATACAACGACAAGGTAGTCGTTGATGAACCTTCCATCGTGGCGCTGCAACACGACACGAAGAAAATCATCGCCGTGGGCAAGCGCGCCATGATGATGCATGGCAAGACGCACGAGAACATCAAGACCATACGCCCGCTTCGCGACGGCGTGATTGCCAACTTCAATGCGGCGGAATACATGATTCGCGAAATGATCAAGATGATCAACTTCAAGAATACGCTGTTTCCGCCCAGCCTGAAAATGGTCATCTGCATCCCTTCGGGCATCACCGAGGTGGAAGAACGCGCCGTGAAAGACTCGGCTGAACACGCTGGCGCCAAGGAAGTGCGTCTGATTCACGAGCCTATGGCCGCCGCCATCGGTATCGGCATCGACGTGCTTGAGCCTACAGGCAACATGATCATCGACATCGGGGGCGGCACCTCCGAAATCGCCGTCATCGCCTTGGGCGGCATCGTCAATAACAAGTCCATTCGCATCGCTGGCGACGACTTCACCGCCGACATTGAGGAATACATGCGCAAGCAACACAACATCATTGTGGGCGAGCGCACCGCCGAGCGCATCAAGATTGAAGTCGGCGCTGCCATCACCCATTTGGACAATCCGCCCGATGACTATGCCGTGCAAGGCCGCGACATGCTGACGGGTATCCCGAAGGAAATTAAGGTGAACTATGTCGAAATCGCCAACTGCTTGGACAAGAGCATTATGAAAATCGAAACCGCCGTGTTGAGCGCTTTGGAACAAACCCCGCCCGAGCTTTCGGCCGACATCTACCGCACGGGTATCTACCTCACCGGTGGTGGCGCTTTGCTGCGTGGCCTCGACAAACGCCTCAACGCCAAGACCAAGCTCCCCATCCACGTGGCCGAAGACCCGCTGCGCGCCGTGGCCCGTGGCACTGGTATCGCCCTGAAGAACTTCGACCGCTTTACCTTCTTGATTAAATAAATGCGGAATTATGAATGATGAATGCGGAATAAGGCAAAGCCCTGTATTGCTTCGCGTTATTCTGCATTCCAAATTCTGCATTCTGCATTCCGAATAAAACAGCTATGTATAACCTCAGGCGCTTCATCCTCAAACACCACTTCGTCATCCTGTTTATCTTGCTCGAAGTGATTTCCATCCTGTTGCTCGCCCGTAGCCAAAACTTCCATCGCAACCGTCTGGTGAACGGTACCAACACGGTTGTGGGCAAGGTTCTCGAGAGTAGCAGCGAGGTGGGCAATTATTTTCGTTTGAGCAAGACCAACAAAGAATTGGCCGAGGAAAACGCCATGCTTAGGGAACAGCTGTCAATCGTTGTGGACACCATGGAGCGCAGTTACGACTTGGTCGATAGCGATACGGTGTACGAATACATACCCGCCCAGGTGGTCAATAACAGCACCAATCAAGCCAACAACTATATCATCATCAACAAAGGCAGCGTTGATGGAGTGGAGCGCGACATGGGCGTGGTTTCGACGAAAGGCATCGTGGGTGTGGTGGTTGATGTGGGCAAACATTACGCTTCCATCTTGAGTTTGCTTCACAGCAAGTCGTTTGTCGGTGTGCGATTCAAAGGCAACCAAGAGTTGGGAAGCCTTCGGTGGAACACCAACGACTATCGCCACGGCATGGTGGAAGACATCCCCACCCATGTGGAACTTCACCAAGGCGACACCGTGCTCACCAGCTCTTATTCCTTCATCTTTCCCGAAGACTTGATGGTAGGCACTGTTGATGAATTGCAATCAATGGCGAGCGGCACTTTCAACAAGGCCCGCATCACCTTTGCCACCGACTTTGCCACCCTGCGTCATGTCTATGTGGTCAAACACCACTACAAACACGAAATAGATTCCCTGAAATCCAAATTTGAGCCTTGATGAACAAAACCCTGCTCCATATCATCCGTTTTGTCGTGCTTGTGCTTGTGCAAGTGCTGCTGGTCAATCACATCCGTTTGGGAGGTTATGTTCACCCTTACGTTTACATCTTGTTTGTCATGCTGTTGCCGATCAATATTTCCAATTGGCAATTGTTGCTGCTGGGATTTGGGTTGGGTTTCTGTGTGGATATGTTCACAGGAACCCCTGGGCTTCACGCAGGAGCCACCACTTTGATGGCATTTTGCCGTCCGGGCATCTTGCGTTTGGTTTCGGGAAGCCAAAAGCTGGAAAACGTCCATGAGCCCGATTTGGGCCAATTGGGCGGCGGATGGTTTCTGCGCTATGTCCTCTTCTTGGTAGTGATACACCATTTTGCGCTGTTTCTGCTCGAATCGTTCAGTTTCCGCCTGCTTGGTCAAGTGCTGTTGCGCATCTTGCTGAGCGTTCCCGTGTCCGTTTTCTTAATCATGATGATACTTTATCTTTTCAAGCGCGACAAAAAGAACGAAGCGCTGTGACGGAGAAAAAACGAAAAACCCGTACTGATGAAGAAATTCTTGTTGTACATAACGCTGGTATGGCTCTGCTTGCCGCTGAAGGCACAGCAGGGCGATGTGGTGTTGTGCGAAGGTTTCTTCAATCCCTGGCTCGAAGAAGGCTGGGACGCGACAGGCGACGACTGGGCCGTGTGGTACATTTCCAACACCACCTTTGCCGGCGGCAAACCTCGCGAGGTGCAGATGCACCCCGACTTCAACTTCGAAGGAACCACACGCCTCGTTACGCCGATTGTGGAGCTTGGCAAATATGACTTCATCAACTTTCAGTTCAACCACAGCCTCGAAGCCCTGCAAGGCGACCTTGACGCGAGAATCGGCGTTGGAATGTCGCAAGACGGCTTCAGCTGGGTGAGCATCTGGGAAGACACCATCAGGGGCAGCATCGCCCAAAGCCAATACCTGCTCACCTTCGACATGGAGGAATGGCCTACCAAAGCACCGCAATTCTGCCTCTATTTCAGCGGGACAGGCTCCTACATCGACAGCTGGTATATCGACAATGTCATCGTGTTTGCCGCCAAAAAGAACAAATACGGCAAGATTGACGACCAGGACGAAAGCGGCTTTGTGGCCTCGCGCTCGCATATCCTCAATCTGAAAGGCCCCTCGGCAGGCTCCGTCACCAAGTTTTCAACCATGCGCAAGTCGAAGAACAAGTTCTCGAAAATTGTCGAAGGACGGAAAGGTAGGAGAAGAAGGAGGTAGTTGTGAGTTAGGAGTGTGGAGTTAGGAGTGTGGAGTTAGGAGTTAGGAGTTGGCGGATTAATAACTACACACTACAAACTATTAACTTCAAACTAAAAAATTCGTATCTTTGCCGCCGCAAAACCAATGATAACATCTGAAATGGACGTACCCAAAGACGACGTAAACTCCCAGTTTACATTCACTTACGACGACATCAAAGGCACCGTGCACGTCGTGGATCATCTCACCGGAGAGGAATATGATTTATTGAAAGAAGACACCGGCTGGTTTGATGCCGAATTCAAGTTTGACGTGTAAAGGCTAATTTCTCCAAAAGTTTCTGGACAACAACGTGAGCAGCGAAAACAGCTCTACCCTGCCGACCAACATCAGCAGCATGAGAATCCATTTTGCGCCCACCGTAAAAGCAACATACGACCCGCCAGGTCCCACTTGGCCTATGCTGGTACCCACATTGCCCAAGGCACCCAGCGAGGCACCCAAGGCGGTTTCAAAATCGTTGCCCGTGAATCGCAACACGATGACCCCAAACAAGAACACGAGGAAAAAGATGAAGATAAAAGCCATGTTCTTGTAGATGCCGTTGGTCGAAATGGACTTGCCGTTGATTTTGACGGGCAAAACCGCGTTGGGATGGAGGATACGCTTCAGTTCGAGCATCGAGTTTTTGACAAAAATCAGATGACGAAACACCTTGACGCCGCCCGAAGTGGAACCCGAACAAGCCCCGATGAACATAAGCAAAAACAGCAAGATGGAGGTAAAAGCTGGCCAAGCCCCGTAGTCGCTGACGAAAAACCCCGTCGTCGTCATGGAGGAAATGACGGCGAAAAACGACTCACGAAACGCGCTCCCATAGCTCTTGTGGCAACCGAACAACAGCACCAAACCGATGCCCACACCCACTAAAAGGATGTATTTCAGGAACGAGTTGAACTCTTGGTTTTTCAGTATGGCAAACGATCTTCTCCCGAATGAAAGCAGCAACAAGGAAAAATTGCAGCCCGCGAGCACCATGAAAACACTCACCACCACCTGGGAATAATTGGAAAACGCGCCCATATTGGCTGTGCGGGTCGAGAAACCGCCCGAGCTGATGGTGCTCATTGAGTGGCACACGGCATCGTAAAGGCCCATGTCGCCCCAATACAACAGAAGGGTTTCCAACAAGGTGAAGAAAAGATAGACACCCCAAACACGCTTTGCCGTGTGCATGATGCGTGGGTGAAGCTTGTCGTAGTTGATGCCATTGGTTTCGGCCACAAAAAGCTGCATTCCGCCCATGCTCAAGAAAGGCAAGATGGCAATGGTGAACACGATGATGGCCAAGCCGCCAATCCATTGCGTCATGCTGCGCCAAAACAAAATGTCCTTAGGCACGGCCTCAATGTTTTTCAAGACAGAGGCTCCGGTGGTGGTGAAGCCCGACAAGGCTTCAAAAAACCCGTCGGTGAAATTAGGCACGCTTTTGCTGAGCAGGTAGGGCATGGCACCAAACAACGACACCACAAGCCATGAAGTGCAAACGATGAATACGCCGTCGCGCGATGAAGTTTTTTCTGTTTTGTGGTTGCGTGTAGCAATAACCAAAACCAATCCCGTCAGCAGCGTGATTAGGGCCGAAAAGGGCATGCTGAAAGCGCGTAGGCCGTGGTGAAGATAGGTTACGGGAAGCACGGTCAGCATGAAAAGGCCTTCGAGCAGCAACAGGAAGCCTTCTATCCTGAACACCAGCGGGAGGTTTATTTTGCTTTTAAACTTCATCGGTTAATGGAACAGTCTTTCTACAGCGGGAATGCCGTTGGGCAAGGCCAACACCACCACTTGGTCGTCGGTTTCGATTTGGAAGTCGTCGGTGGCAATAAAGCTCTCGCCGTCGCGGGTGATGCCGCAGATGATGGCATCGGTGGGCATGGCCAGTTGGCCGATGGTCTTGCGTGTCACCGCCGAGCCAGCCCTGACGTCGAACTCCACGATGTCGGCATCGATGCCGCTGAGGCACTTCAGCGACGAAACTTTGGCACCTAATGTATATTTCACCATGTAACTCGCCGCAATCAGTTTCTTGTTAATGATGGAGTCGATACCAATGTTCTGCGAGATGTCAATGTAGTCGATGTTTTCGACGAGGGCGATGGTTTTTTTCACGCCGAACGACTTGGCTTGCAGGCAAGTAAGGATGTTGGTTTCGGTGTTGTCGGTCACGGCGATGAAAGCGTCCATGTCCTTGATGCCTTCGTCTTCCAAAAGGTCGAGGTCGCGGGCATCGGCATTGACCACCAAAGCCTCCGAGAGATAGTTGGTCAAGTCCATGCAGCGTTCCTTTTTGTTTTCCAAAACCTTGATATTCAAATCGTTTTCCAAGCGTTTGGCGGTGATTCGGCCCACGCGACCGCCGCCCACAATCATCACGTTGTGGATGTTGAGCTTCTTCTTGCCGCTCAGCTTGATAATGTCTTTGACGGCGTGAGGCTTGGTGACCACATACACCATGTCGGCGATTTGGAACACCTCGTCGCCTTGCGGGATGATGGTGGCCTGTCTGCGGTGGATGGCCGCAATGCGGAACTCAAGGTGTTCGTATTGGTTGATGACTTCATCAACGGTTTTGCCGAGGATTTCGGCCTCCGATTCGAGCTTCACCATGAAGAGTTGCAGCTTTCCGCCCGAAAAGTCGTAGGTTTCCAAAGAGGCGTTTTGCTTCAGCAGCGAGATAATCTCCTGTGCGGCAATGTCTTCTGGCGAAAGCAGTCCATCGATGCCGAGGTCTTGGTACATTCGCCACACCTCGGGGCTGAGGTTTTCCATGGTATTGACGCGGGCGATGACTTTCTTTGCGCCCAGTTTCTTGGCGATGATGCCCGTCAGCAGGTTGATGTGCTCGTCGTGCAGCACGGCAATGACCAAATCGGCGCGTTTAACGTTGGCGCGTTGCAGCACGGCGGTTGAGGTGGAGTCGCCTGTGATGGTCATCAGGTCGCTGTGCGATTCCATCATTTTCAGTAGTTCCTCATGCGGGTCCACAATGGTGATGTCGTGGTTGCTGCGCACCAAGGCTTCGGCCAAATGCAGGCCCACTTCTCCATCACCGGCAATGACTATATTCATGGTTTACAATGGTTTTATCATTTTCGATACCCAAGTGTTTTGACCGTTCTGAATGACGAGCAAATAAATGCCACCGGAAAGGCTTTCCATTAAATTGCCAAGCGCAACATAGTGAAGTCCTGACGGCAACAGACCAAACTCCACGTTTTTCAGCAGTTTACCTTCTGTCGAATAAACCTTTGCGACCATCTTCCCGGCTTCTTTCAACTCGATTTCGGCATAGCTTGAAGCGGTAATGGGATTGCCGACAATACGCACGGGTTGTTCGTTTTCGGTGTTTTCTGCAATTCCCGTCAAATCAGCTTCGTAAGCCCCGATGTCAATGCAACCGTGCAAGACGCGCAGGCTGCCCGAAAGGTCGAGGCCGTTGAGGATGACGTCAGGCGTTTCGGGTGAGCCGGCGTTGAAACACGGACTGTTTCCCCAAACGCGGAAACACTCGTCGCTAAACAGCGGGTCGGCATCGAGGCAGTTCTCGTAAACGGTGATGTCGTAGTTGCCCGAAATATTCTCCAATCCAAACTGAACCAAGCAGTTATGAAATTTCGGCGCGTGTTGGTCGTAGGTCCAAGCCCACATTTGAATAGGCTCTTCAAGCGGCACTTCGTTGGTGTTGCCGTAAACGATGCAGTTCCACAACTCGGGCGAGCTGTATTGGTAGAAAAAGATGCCGCCGCAATTGACGCCGATGGAGTGGTTGTTCACAACGGTGAGGTTGCTCACCAACGGCGACGAGTCGCTGATGGCCAAGCCGCCGCCGAAATGGCCCGAAGTGTTGTTGGCAAAAAGACTGTTGGAGATGCGACATTCCCAGTCGTTGCTGCGAATCAGGTAAAGCCCAGCGCCGTTGATGCCATAGTTGTGCTCAAACCTGCAACGGTCGATCAAGACGGCGCAACTATCGAGGCTCAAAGCGCCGCCGACGGCATTTTGTCCGTTGTTGTAGAGGAAGTTGGAACCGGTGATTTCGACCTTGCAGTTGAGGAAGCGCATACCGCCGCCATACATGGCATAAACCGTATCTAACCCTGTGTAAGTCTGGTTATTGCAAACATCACAGTCGCGAATGGCGACGTTCGATTTCACGGCACTCAGGGCACCACCGTGCTCGCGCGAAAAATTGCTGTACAAGGTGCTATGGCTGATTTCCACCTCGTCGCTGTTGAAGACGCGCAAGGCACCACCGTCTTGGTCGTGGTCCAATGCGGCTTTGCCAAACTGGAACTTGCAATAGTCGAATTTCGTGCTGCCTGCCTTGTTGAGCCTGATGCCGTTCCAACCGCCGCGCCCGTTGTTGAAAATATGGAATCCGGTCGTGTCAGCAACGGTGAAAACGATAGAGTCGGTCGCTGTTCCGATGGCTTTCAAAGCGGCACCTTGCTCAATAGTGATGCCAAAAAAACTGTTGAACAGCACGGTGGTTCCAGCCATGATGTGTAGCGAATCCTGAACGAAAACATCGCCTTCGACAAAAACGGTGTCGGCATGCCAAACGCCTGATTGCAAACCAGATACTGTGATATTTTGGGATTTTGCCGTGAACGAGGCAAACAAAAGAAGTAACAGAAATTTTGTTCTCATTCGGGTGTTTTTTTTGATAACTATTGAGGTGCAAAAATAAGAGTTATTGCGTATAGTGTGATGTTTTCATCGAAATTATTTATTTTTGCAGCCAAATTGAAAGCCAAAACGAAAAAGATATGCCTATACCTTTATTGGGTGCCATCGTGAAGGCAGCCGCAGAAATCAAGAATATACCAGTTGAAATTCGTCAGAACCACACCGACCCTATCCGCGCACAGCGCCGTGAGTTGCGCAAGCTGCTGACCAAGGCGCAGTTTACGGAATTTGGGAAGTTCTACCATTTCGACGAGATTTTGCTGTCAAAAAATATTTTGGAGGAGTTTCGTCGCCGTGTGCCCGTGTTCGACTACAACAAGATGCACGACCAATGGTGGCATCTCAACCTCCGTGGCGAACGCAACATCGCATGGCCGGGAAAAATCAAGTATTTCGCCCTCAGCTCGGGCACATCCGAGGCAGCCTCGAAATACATCCCCATCACCAAAGGCATCAACAACAAGATTACCCGCGCTGGCATCCGCCAGTTAGTGTCGGCCACGCGCTACGACTTCCCCATGGAGTTCTACAACCGTGGCATTCTGATGATTGGCGGCAGCACCGACTTGCAATACAACGAACAATATGACTATTATGCCGGCGACCTCTCGGGCATCTCGGCGGGCAAGATTCCATCGTGGTTCGAGCGGTTCTATAAGCCTGGACAAAAGATTTCGAAAATCAAGGACTGGGCCGAAAAGATGGACGTGATGGTGAAGGAAGCGCCCAAATGGGACATCGGCGTCATCGTGGGCGTGCCGGCTTGGGTGCAGATTCTGCTCGAGCGCATCATCAAGGAATACAAGCTCAAAACCATTCACGACCTCTGGCCGAATTTGATGGTCTATGTCCACAGTGGCGTGGCCTTCGCACCTTACGAGAAAAGCTTCGAGAGGCTTTTTGGGAAAGAAGTGCTTTTCGTCGAAAGTTACTTGGCTTCAGAAGGTTACATTGCCTACCAAGTGGATTTGAAAAAGCGCGTCATGCAGCTTTTGGTCGATAACGGAATCTATTTCGAGTTCGTGCCCTTCAACGAGGAGAACTTCGATGAGGACGGTAGCATTGTAGAGCATCCCAAAACCTTGTTGCTCAGCGAAGTGAAGGAAGGTGTCGATTATGCCTTGTTGCTCTCTACTTGCGCAGGAACGTGGCGCTACCTCATCGGCGACACCATCAAATTCCTGAACACAAAGGACTGCGAAATCATCATCACAGGGCGCACCAAGCAGTTTTTGAGCATCACGGGCGAGCACCTTTCGCAAGATAACATGACCCGCGCTGTGGAAATGATGGCCGAAAAGATGGGCGTAAACATTACCGAATTTACCGTGGCCGGCATCCGTCACGACACGATGTTTGCCCACCATTGGTATCTCGGCTGCGACGAGCCCATCGACAAGGAAGCGGCCCTGAAGATGATAGACGAAAACCTCTGCCAACTCAATGATGACTATGCCGTGGAGCGCACCCAAGCCATCAAGGAACTGTTCATTGATGTGCTTCCCACCCAACGGTTCTACGAGTTCATGGAGCAGAAAATTGGCAAATGGGGCGGCGCCACCAAGTTTCCTCGTGTGCTGAAGGGTAAACGACTCGAAATGTGGGAAGAATATGTCAAAAGTTCACAATAAAAGCAATGGAAAATACGCCTGAAATCTTCGACAAAATGCCCGAGTTTAGCCGTATCGGGTCGTTCAGTTTCCTGATGTGGGCCATCCTGATAGGACTGTTTTTGGCCTTGGTGGTCAATATGGGTCCGGCCTTCATCACGCTTGTCCAGACCAGCCTTCACCGTGGCTTTAGGTCGGCGGCGTGGTTTGCCACGGGTGTCATCCTCAACGACGTGATGGTGGTCGCGCTCTGCATCCTGACCTCCGTACAAGTGGTGATGCGGACAGGCTTTGAGGCGGCTTTGGCTTGCATCGGTGCGGGCGTGATTTTGCTCTTGTTCGGCATTTTCACCTATCGGAAAAAAGTGGAGCAACGCAAAGAGCGCGATGAATACATCGAGAAGCGCACCAACGAGGTGCTAAAGCAACAAGACGACAAGCCTGCATGGATTGTGTTTCTCGCCAAAGGCTTTGTACTCAATATCTTGAATCCTTTTGTCTGGATTTTCTGGTTTTCAGCGGTGGCCATCGTGGCGGGCAACATGGGCGGCAACAAGGTGAGCACCATCGTGTTTTTTGCCATCATTCTCGGCACGACCTACACGATAGAGCTGCTAAAGGCTTGGGGTGCGGCCAAGCTGAAACGTTTCCTTACGCCCGAGCGCACCACCTTAATTAATAGGATTGCCGGCGTGTTGCTGATGCTTTCAGGAGCCTATTTCATTGTCTTCAGGGGGATTGTACATTTGATTTGAACGCATTCCAAGGCGTGACATCGGGCAAAGGCGCCGTTACCTCTATCTGCGCTTTTGTCACAGGGTGCTCGAAGGCCACATGGTAGGCGTGCAGGCTGATGGAGCCGTCAGGGTTGCTACGCGGATAGCCATATTTCAGGTCGCCACGAATGGGGCAACCGATGTGTGCCAACTGGCAACGAATTTGATGATGCCGACCCGTAAACAACTCGACCTCAAGCAAATAAAACGTGTCGGTTTTCCCGACAACGTGATAGCTCAGCCGCGCCAATTTGGCTTCTTTCGTCCCTTCCTGTACCACAAACGACTTGTTCATCTTCTCGTTTTTGACGAGATAATCCTCCAGCACATCGGCTTGCTTGGGCGGATGGTTTTTCACGAGGGCGAGGTAGGTCTTGCGGAAGTCGCGGTCTTTCACCTTGACGGTCATCCGCGAGAGGGCTTTGCTCGTCTTGGCAAAGACGACGGCGCCGCTCACGGGTCTGTCGATGCGGTGGACGAGGCCGGCGAAGACGTTGCCGGGCTTGTCGTATTTTTCCTTGATGTATTCCTTCACATCATCGAGCAGGCACTTGTCGCCCGTTTTGTCGCCTTGCACGATTTCGGAGGGCAACTTGTTCACCACGATGAGATGGTTGTCTTCGTATAATATGCGGTTGGAAATGGTGTTCATGGTTTCTGTTGTTGTTACAACGGGCGGACACATGGGTCCGCCCCTACGTTAATTTTCGATGATTACCCCGCTCCCGATTACATACGGCTCCGTTTCATGGTAAACCACTCCAAACTGACCTGCCGCCACACCCGAAATGGCCACGTCGGAAATAATGTCGGCTCCGCAATCGGTGAGGCGAATCGTGCCGAAGGTGAACTCTGGCTGGTGCCGAATTTTGTAACGAACACGCTGACCATCAACGAACTGCAAGGTAGGATTCATGGGTTGAAGGTCGCCCAAAGGAATAATATTCGTGTATTGCGCCACGGGGTCGTAGCCCTGCGACACATAGACGATGTTGTTCGGGATGTCCTTTTTCACCACAAACCACGGCCCGCCGCCGAGGCCAAGCCCCCTGCGCTGCCCGATGGTGTGGAACCAAAAGCCCTTGTGACGACCTAATTTCTTGCCCGTTTCCAGTTCAACGATGTCGCCGGGCATCTCGCCGAGGTACTCGCGGATGTAGTCGTTGTAATTAATCTTTCCGAGGAAGCAAATCCCTTGGCTGTCGTGGCGTTCCGCGCTTGGCAGCTTGTATTTTGCTGCCAATTGGCGCACCTCGGGCTTGGGAATGTCGCCGATGGGGAAGATGACCTTGCTCAGTTGCGCGTAGGTGATTCGACCCAAGAAATAAGTCTGGTCCTTGAAGGTGTCGGCAGCCGTGCCGAGCCAGAAGATGCCGTTTTCGTCCTCCCACGAGCGGGCGTAGTGTCCCGTCGCGATTTTGTCGAAGTTGTGGCCTTCTTTTTCCTCGAAGGCGCCGAGTTTTATCCAGCGGTTGCACATCACGTCGGGGTTGGGCGTGAGGCCCTTGCGCACCATCTCCATCGTGTATTTCCCGACGGTCTCGAAATACTCGTGCTGCAAATCGACAATATCAAATTTGCAACCGTATTTCTTTGCTATATAGGTCGTTATCTCAATATCCTCCTCCGATGGGCAACTCGACAAGTCCTCCTTGCCTACCATTCCAATCTTGATATAGAAGATATGCGGGTCGTAGCCTTGCTCCTTCAGCAGCGGTACCACCACCGAACTATCGACACCACCCGAAACCAATGCGGCTATGTTCATTGTTCAAAATTTTTGCAAAAATAGGAAATTTTCTTGTTGTGAGGCGGCCACATTGTGACAGCCCTACATTCAATCCGTCATCGAATAAGGCTTGTCCTCAGCCCTCAAACCACGCTCTAAATTCGGCTCAGAACCCATCTCGAAGACGAGTTCCCCGCCTTGCATCAGCTGGGCGTGTGTTAAATACAATTGGCTGATTTCCTGTCCGTTGAGTGTCACTTTCTGTACATAACGGTTCTCATCGCTCACCTTCGGAGCCTTGATTTCGAGGGTCTTGCCGTTGCCCAAACTTACTTTTAGATAAGGCAGATAAGGCGCACCGAGTACATATTGGTCGCTGCCCGGACAAACGGGGTAGAAGCCCATCGCGGAGAAGATGTACCACGCCGACATCTGGCCGCAGTCGTCGTTGCCGCAAAGCCCGTCGATATTGTTTTTGTAGAAACGATTCATGATTTCGCGCAGCCAGTATTGCGACTTGTAAGGCTTTGAGGTCCAGTTGTATAGGTAGGCGATATGGTGCGCTGGTTCGTTGCCGTGGTTGTAGCAGCCCATCAAACCCTCTTCGGTCACGTCCTCTGTGTGCTCGAAAAACTCGGTGGGCAGGTGCATAATAAATAAGGTGTCCAAGTTGTGGATGAACTGCGCGTCGCCGCCCATCGCCTTGATGAGACCCTTCACATCGTGCGGCACATAAAACGAATACACCCACGAGTTGCCTTCCACAAAGCCCTCACCCTCAGTGTCTAACAGGTTGAAAGGCTCCTTCCAATTGCCGTCGCTCATCTTGGGTCGGGCAAAGCCCAAACGGGTGTCGAAAGTGTTGCGCCAATTGGAGGCGCGTTGCTTGTATTGCTCCGCAAGTTCTTGGTTTCCAGCCTTCAGCGCGGCTTGGTAGATGGCCCAGTCGTCGTAAGCATATTCCAATGTCACCGAAACGCAACCTCTGTTCTTGTCGAAAGGCACATAGCCAAGTTTTTGGTAGTCGTCGAGGTTGACGTAATACGGGCAAGTGGAACTTCTTTGCATCGCTTTCAACATCGCATCTTTCTGGTTTGCAACGCCTTTCGTGTAGGCATCGGCCAAAACCGAAACGGCGTGATAGCCAATCATACACCAGTTCTCGTTGCCATTATGCGACCAAACGGGCAGCAGTCCGTGGACGCTTTGCTCGCTGTGTTTCAGCATCGAAGCCACCATATCGGCATTGCGCTGCGGCTGCAAAAGATTGAACAACGGATGTAAGGCACGATAGGTGTCCCAAAGCGAAAAAACGGTGTAATTCGTGAAGCCTTCTGCCCGATGGATGTTGTAGTCGATGCCGCGATATTGGCCGTCCACGTCCATATAGACGGACGGATTAATCATCGTGTGATAGAGCGAAGTGTAAAGCATCGCCTTTTGGTCTTCTGCTCCATCTGTTTGAATGATAGACAGTTCCTTGTTCCATTTGGCTTGGGTTTCGGCCAAAAGTTGCTCAAAACTGCGCCC
The DNA here is from genome assembly GCA_902791165.1 of uncultured Bacteroidia bacterium. Lineage (GTDB taxonomy): Bacteria > Bacteroidota > Bacteroidia > Bacteroidales > F082 > Limimorpha. Next base: position 33,184 of record CADAVB010000036.1, on the reverse strand, counting down.
ATCGGTCTCGGCGTGAAGGTTGCGCAAAGCTCCTTCGGTGCTCGTGGCGGAAAGGGCGACTTTCATCTCCAAAGTTTCAGGCTGATTGAAAGTGAAATAGGCCACAATCTTGCGTCCCGTCATTTCTGGGAAATTATGCTTGACATCGAATTTGCCCCACATCCCATTGTATTTTGGCTTCTGCAACTCGCGGTAGCCATAGTCGGCAATGGGTTGGTTGAAACCGATGGCAAAGTAGGTGTAATTCGTTCTTGCCCAACCGTTTGTGATCCGATAGCCTGTCAGCAAAGTGTCATTTTCCACGCGAAGGTTGGCCCACAAAGTCTTGCCGTCATAATTGTAAATGCCGTGCTGCAAGTCAAGGATGATGCTTCCGTTCTCGCCTTTTGGAAAAGTATAGCGGTGGATGCCAGCGTGTTCCGTGGCGGTCAGTTGGGCCTTGATGCCATAATCCTGCAAAAACACTTCGTAATAGCCGGGCTCAGCTTTCTCGGTTTCGTGGCTGAAACGGGAACGATAACCCGCATCGGGGTCGGTTTGCGTCCCCGGATTGAATTTGATTTCACCCGTGACAGGCATCACCAAAATATCACCCAAGTCGGAATGGCCCGTGCCGCTGAAATGGGTGTGACTGAACCCCACGATAGTGCTGTCTTTATGCTGATAACCAGCGCAATACTCATACACGCGCGGCTGGTATTTGCCGTCAATGTTGTGCGGCACAGTGTCCGTGTCGGGGCTGAGTTGCACAATGCCGAAGGGCGTACAAGCCCCCGGAAAAGTATGCCCCATCCCGTTGGTTCCTATGATGGGATTGACGTATTGGAGGTAGTCAATTCCATTGTCGCGCTCATCGTTCTCGCTGACGGGAGTTGTTTGACAACCAACCATCATCAGTGCTAAAGCGAAAATCAAAAAGTGTTGAGCTTTCATAATTTATGCAGTTTAGATGTTGCAAAAGTAAGAAATAGTCCCGTAGGGACGAAAGAAAATAGGCAGGTGGTGTAAACCCCTGCCTAAAACAGAATTTCGATTTCCAATGAACCCCGTAGGGGTGACATATCAGTAAGCATGCGACGTGAGTCCCAGCTCATTAACCTACACTGCACCCCGCCGCAACCAAATCGCTCGGCGTGAGCAGCACAAGGCGACCGTCCTTGTCCTCGGCGGAAAGAATCATGCCCTCGCTCACCACGCCTTTCAACTTGCGCGGCTCGAAGTTGGCGATGAAGCACACCTGCTTACCTACAAGTTTCTCAGGATCAGTATAATACTTGGCGATGCCGCTCACGATGGTGCGCTTGTTCATACCATCATCGATGAGGAACTGCAAGAGTTTGTCGGCCTTAGGCACCTTTTGGCACTCGAGGATGGTGCCCACGCGAATATCGACCTTCATGAAGTCGTCGAAAGTGACGGTCGGCTTGATGTCGTTGGGCTTCCAAGCATTGAGTTCGTTGGCCTTCTTGGTGTCTTCGAGCTTCTGCAACTGTGCCGCCACCACGCTGTCCTCTATCTTTTCGAACAGCAGTTCCGGCTGGTTGATAACATGGCCTTCGGGCAGCAAAACAGTGTTTTCGGCATCGTTCCAGCCCTTCACTTCCATGCCAATCATTTGCTGTAACTTTTTCGCGCTGAAAGGCAGGAAAGGCTCGCTCAAGATGGCCAAATGCGCCACGATTTGCAACGACACGGCCATCACCGTCTTCACCCTTTCGGGGTCGGTCTTGATTTGCTTCCACGGCTCATTGTCGGTGAGATACTTGTTGCCGAGGCGGGCCAAGTTCATCAGTTCGTTGAGGCCTTCACGGAACTTGTAGGTATCTAAAAGATGGCCGATTTTCTTCGGGTAGGCGTTCATCTCGGCGATGGCGGCTTGGTCGGCTTCGTTGAGGTTCGCCAAGGCAGGAACGGCACCTTCATAATACTTGTGCGTCAGCACCAAAGTGCGGTTCACGAAGTTGCCGAAAATGGCCAAAAGTTCATTATTGTTGCGGTCTTGATAGTCCTTCCAAGTGAAGTTGTTGTCCTTGGTTTCGGGCGCATTGGCGGTCAAAACGTAACGCAGAACATCCTGTTTTCCAGGAAATTCCTGCAAATATTCATGCAGCCACACGGCCCAGTTGCGCGAGGTCGAAATCTTGTCGTTTTCGAGGTTGAGGAACTCGTTGGCGGGCACGTTTTCAGGCATGATATAGTCGCCGTAGGCCTTCATCATGCAGGGGAAAATGATGCAATGGAACACGATGTTGTCCTTGCCGATGAAATGCACCAACTTGGTTTCGGGGTCTTTCCACCACTTTTCCCAGTCCTCGCCGCGCTGTTCGCAAATCTCCTTGGTGTTGCTGATGTAGCCGATGGGTGCGTCGAACCAGACGTAAAGCACCTTGCCTTCTGTGCCTTCAATCGGGACGGGAACGCCCCAGTCCAAGTCGCGGGTGACGGCACGAGGCTGCAAACCACCGTCCAACCAGCTCTTCACCTGACCGTAAACGTTGGATTTCCATTCCTTATGGCCTTCGAGAATCCACTCGCGGAGCCATTGCTCGTATTGGTCAAGGGGCAGATACCAGTGCTTGGTGGGCTTTTTCACCAAAGCCGCTCCGCTGAGTTGCGAGTGCGGATTAATCAGTTCGTCGGGACTCAAAGAACTGCCGCATTTTTCGCATTGGTCGCCGTAAGCGCCATCGGCACCGCATTTCGGACAGGTGCCGACTATATATCTGTCGCTCAGGAATTTCTGTCGCTCAGGGTCGAAGTATTGCTCGGTTTCTTTCTCGATGAACTTGCCCTCGTCGTAGAGTTTCTTGAAAAACTCTTGCGCCGTGGCACGATGCATCTTTGAGGAAGTGCGCGAGTAAATATCGTAACTGATGCCCAGTTCCTCAAACGATTTCTTGATGATTTCGTGGTAGCGGTCGACAATATCTTGAGGCGTAACGCCCTCTTTTTCAGCCTTAATCGTAATCGGCACACCGTGCTCGTCGGAACCACCGACAAACAAGACTTCCTCGCCGCGCATCCGCAGATAGCGGACGTAGGTGTCGGCAGGGATATAGACGCCGGCCAAGTGACCGATGTGGACGGGGCCGTTGGCATAGGGAAGTGCGGTGGTTACCGTGTAACGCTTGAAGGGTTTGTTCGTTGATTCCATATTTCGTTGGTTTAAAAACGGGTGCAAAAATACGCAAAATATTGTCGTTTTTTACATAGCATGAAGGATTATTCCTTACTTTTGCGCTTTCACAAATTCAGAAACCATGTGCGGAATTGTTGCATACGTAGGCCATCAAGAGGCCTATCCTATCCTCATAGAAGGATTGAAACGTCTTGAATATCGCGGTTATGACAGCGCAGGCGTTGCCCTGCTCAACGAAAACGACACGCTGAATGTCTATAAGTCGAAAGGGAAAGTGTCCGACTTGGAGGCTTTTGCCGCTTCCTCCGACTTGGGCGGCCACATTGGAATAGCGCACACACGCTGGGCTACCCACGGCGAACCGAACCAAGTGAACGCCCACCCGCACCTCTCGCAATCGGGACGTATCGCGTTGATTCACAATGGTATCATAGAGAACTATTTGAGCCTTCGCAAGGAGCTTGAAAACAGAGGCTACACCTTCCAATCTTCGACCGATACCGAAGTGCTGACCAACCTCATTGAGGACGTGCAAATCAGCGAGAACGTTGATTTGTCGGAAGCCGTGCGCATCGCCTTGAACCATGTGATTGGTGCCTACGCCATCGTCATCGTGGAAAAAGGCCACCCCGACCAACTCATCGCCGCCCGCAAAGGCAGCCCGATGGTCATCGGAATCGGCAAGGACGAGTATTTCATCGCCTCCGACGCCACACCCATCGTGGGTCGCACCCAAAAGGTGGTTTACCTTGAAGATGAGCAAGTTGTGCGCATCAAACTCGGCGAGGAACTGCACATCAAGACCTACGAACAGCCCGCCATCGTGCGCGACACCATGCGCGGTCGCTTGCACCCCGAGGGCAACACCGTGCGCTTGGGCGGTATCTTGCAGTACGAGAAGCAGTTGCTCTACGCCGACAACATCGTTTTCGTGGCTTGCGGTACCTCGTGGCACGCCAGTTTGGTCGGAAGTTACCTTATCGAAAACCTGGCCAAGATTCCCGTCAAGGTGGAATATGCCTCAGAGTTCCGCTACCGCAACCCGGTCATCACGCCGCACGACGTGGTGATTGCCGTGTCGCAGTCGGGCGAAACCGCCGACACGTTGGCCGCCATTCAGTTGGCCAAGGAGAAAGGCGCTGTCGTGTTGGGCATTTGCAATGTGATTGGTTCGTCCATCTCACGCGCCACCGACGCAGGCATCTATACCCATGCCGGCCCTGAAATCGGTGTGGCTTCCACCAAGGCGTTCACCTCGCAGGTCACGGTGATGGCCATGCTCGCATTGCGCCTCGCCGAACTGAAAGGCTCGATGAAGGACGAGGAGCGCTTGGAGTTCATCAAGGAACTCGACCGCATCCCCGAAAAAATCCAATGGACCCTCGACCATAGCGGCCACGTGAAAGACATCGCAGAGCTATACAAAGACGTGCGTAACATGCTGTATCTCGGACGTTTGCAGAACTATCCCGTCGCGCTCGAAGGAGCCTTGAAACTGAAAGAAATCTCTTACATCCACGCTGAAGGCTATCCCGCCGCCGAGATGAAGCACGGTCCTATTGCGTTGATTGACAAGGATATGCCTGTTGTGTTCATCGCCACCAACCACAGTACCTACGAAAAAGTGCTCAGCAATATCCAAGAGGTGAAGGCGCGCAATGGCAAAATCATCGCCGTCATCAGCGAAAACGACGTTTTGGCACGCAAAATGGCCGACCATATCATTGAGATACCGGAAACTGAGTGCCTCTACTCGCCTTTATTGGCCACGGTGCCGCTGCAAATCTTGGCTTACCACATCGCCGTAATGCGTGGCTGCAATGTCGATCAACCGCGAAACCTCGCAAAATCTGTCACCGTAGAATAAGCTAACCGATGCAAAAGCACAAAATCCTTTTCGTTTGTCACGGCAACATTTGCCGCAGCCCGATGGCGGAGTTCGTGATGAAGAAACTCGTTGAAGAGGCTGGCTTGGGCGATCAGTTTGAGATTGCCTCGGCCGCCACCTCGACGGAGGAAATCGGCAATCCTGTCTATCCACCGGCGCGGCGAAAACTGGCCGAGCACGGCATCCGTTGCGCGGGCAAGACCGCACGCCAGATGACGCGGCAAGACTATGCTTATTACGACCATATCATCGCCATGGACCGCAATAACTTGCGCAACCTAAACCGTATGTTTGGCGAGGATACCGACCATAAAATCAGCCTTTTGATGGACTACACCTCGCGCCCTGGCGAGGTGGCCGACCCGTGGTACACCGGCGATTTTGAGGCCACTTGGCAAGACGTTTCGGAAGGGTGTCGGGGGATATTGGAAGCCCTTGTTCAGAGCCGTTTCTGAAAGGCTAACCGCTCATCGCCGTTGAGCAGGTGAATGACGCCGCAATATTGGTAGCCATGCCTTTCCAAGCCTTTGCGCATGATGATATTGGCCTCGTGCGTGTCGATGCGTATGTTGGGCGCGACGGCCTCGCAATAGTCCAAAATAGCGTCCAAAACGCCGTGCGAATCAGGAGTGCTGGCAATGCGGTGGATGACGTGATATGGCTCATTGTCAAGCCATTGGCCGTTGTAAATCTTGTTGTATGTCACCTCGGGACTGGGCAACAGGGCAAACGTGCCGACAAGTTCGCCCGATTCGTCCGCCATCACAAAACTGCCGCCCGATTCGATGTCCTTCTGGAACATATCGTCGCGCGGATAACCGTCGGGCCACTGAAAGGTGTTGCCGTAGCTGCGCATGATGTCGCGGGCTTGGTCGCGGAGGCGAAGGATGGTCGGCAGGTCGTCCATCGTGGAATGGCGAATCAAGTATCCCGAAAGGAAACTTTTCACCATAGCGTTGAAAGATTCAGGACGTTTGTTCGCTAGGAAATGATTGCCTTCGAGAATAGCCAATTGTACATTCGGCAAGCTATTGTAAATCAGTCGCGTGTGCGAATCTTTAATCATGTCTTTCTTTCCCGCAATGACCAAGGTGGGCATATTTAATTGGGCGAGTTCCGACGGCTCGATGTGCGGCTCATTCACCATCAGGCCGAGCATTTCGGCGTTTTTCTTGGCTTCGGCTGACTTTTTGGAAAACAATTTCGCGATGCGGTAGCCGATTTCGATGGGCCATTGATAGCGCGGTTTCACGCCCGAAGGAAACAGATTGGCACCGTTAAGGATCAGTTTTTCAACACGTTCCGGGTATTTCAATGCAAAGGTCAAGGCGATGTTGCCCCCGTCGGAGAAGCCGAGCAAAAAGGCTTTCTCTATGCCTTTTTCGTCCATGAAGTCATACAAATCCTCTGCAAACTGCTTGATGGTGAAAGGCTTTTCACCCCTCGGCGACTTCCCATGCCCGCGTGTATCCAAAGCAATAACGCGATAATGAGCTGAAAAACAAGGAATTTGATGCTCAAAATAATCGCAGTTTTCGCCGTTGCCGTGAAGCAAAATCAGCGGTTCGCCTTCGCCTTGTTCGATATAATTAGGATGGAAGTCGGTCATGGTTAGAAATACGGTTAGTCCACCATCAATTTAGAGGGAATGAAACGGTCGATTATCACGAAATCACCGTCAATATGGAACACGACAGTCCATTTGTGGTTCATAATGGAAAGCGTTTTGGCCTTCGGATGGATTCTTCTTGCCGTCGCAAATTGGCTATACCGATACATATCGGCAGTGTAGGAAAGCGAAGCCAATTTGCCTAATATCCTATTAACATAGTTGTGTCCGCTTTCAACGCGATACAACGACGCGATGTAACGTGCCATCCCGTCTAGGTCGTCAGCTGCGTCATTACTGACTATCACCCTGTAATTCTGCATAACAGGCATCAAGTTTTTGATGGAAGAGTTCTCCAAAACGCTCCAATGTCATACATCCAAATGGTATGTCTTGCCTGGAAGAACCTTGAAAACAATGGGCTTGCTCCAAATTTCCATAGGTTACTGCTGGTTCGGAGGCTATTGCCGTTTTTTTGTCTTCTTGTGTGTCGTAGGTTTTCATTGATAGTGGTGATTTTGGTTGCAAAAATAAATAGTTTTTTGAAACCGCGCAAAATCCTTGTTTTTTCATTTTGAAAAAATGCTCACCAATTTCCCTAAAAGGAAATAGTCTCTTTCTACCAACTACAGGCAACTGCATTGTGTAAAAAACAGAGATTTGGCTGTGGTATTTCGGCACCACTTTTGGTATAGCCAGAAACATGTACAGCAACCGTGTGCAGTCGGAAGTGGTGCTGGATGACCTTTTTTTCAGTAAAAGTGAAGGAATAAGCTCATAGGCCATACACTTCTTCAAAGCTGACTTTTTCGTATCTTGTTGAAGAATACATTTCGCCAGGTTCCCGGAATAGCTTGAAATAATAGACGGGTACAATCATCCTTTCTCTTCTTCCGAAAAGCTCTTGGAGAACATAGAATCTGTCCGTATTGTGGTAGCCTTTAGTGTCACAGATGAGTTTATAGTATTTTCCTCCGTCGTTTTTATAATACTCGGTCTTGATTTCAGGCAGAGATTCCCAGCCTTCCAAGCAGCGTTCCAAAATGTCCTCTGGGCGGGCAATGTCTTTTGACAAGGCTTCGCGGATGGCTTGCTTCATCGTATCTTTGTCTATAGCCTTTTCTTTGCCAATAAAATGTCTCTCAATGCTTGATACAACAAGGCCGATGCGTTTGATATAGAAATTGATGTCGTCGGCTGATTCTCCATTTTGGTTTTTCATTTCAGGCTTCACAAGACTATTCTTCTCGTCCCAATCAACCACCATGACTGAATAGCCAATGGTGGTTTGGTAACGCCGGCCACCAAAACTCCATGAGAGCCTGATGGGGCACTCGCCAAACTTGTTGGTTCGTTTTTCCAAGGTAAATCTTACTGACATATTCACATGTTTTTCGCGTGCAAAAATAGGAAAAAAATCTATTTACGCACGAATTTACGCACATATATTTTTGATTATTATATTCCTGATTATTAGTGACTTGCAAATTATTTTCTTTCGTTGCAATGAAACCAATCGGTATAACGCCTGTTCAATTCAAAAACAGTTCTCTAAAAAATTGGAAAACATGGCAAATTGCGAATGGTGTGGGAAGATTATCACGGCAATCGTTGTTGTAGTCATCTTTATCATCATCGGACTTTTATCCTGAAACAGAACGACAAATTCAAATAAAATTCAACCACTATGAGTACAAAAAAATCCCGCAAAGAACAGGAGAGAAAAAGAAAGCAACAACTGCAAGCCCGCGCCAACATCGACGCCTTCCGCACCCAACTTGAAATGAAAATCCGCAACCGCTTCCCGGAGCTGGGCACCGACCCCCCCGCCGTGGTCGCCGAAATGGACGCCATTTGCACCGCCGGACTGGCCGAAGGCATGATTATCCTCGGGAAAATGGTGACCGGCATCCGCACCGAAATGGGAGTGAATCCCGAGGCCGACAAAGGCTCGCTCATAGGGTCTATCGTGCCCTACGTGCTCGGCATCACCATGGAGAACCCGATTGAAAACGGCCAACTGGACAGCACCCTGGCCAACGCTGCCGAAATCAAGACCCCGCTGCAAGTCAGGCTCTACTTCGACAACGAAGTCCGCAACCAAGTGGTGGAATGGGTGAAGGCTCACTATCCCAACGTGACCACGCGCCTCGGCCAGCCCATCGTGAAGTTGCCCAACGTGGTGGTCGAGTTCAAGAAAGTGGTCAAAGATGCTGATTTTCAATATCTTTTGGAACAATAAAAAGCGATGAAAAAAAGCGGCATTTATAACATACGTACCATTGTGGTTTTGGATTCAATGGACCAGGATGACCAACGGACAATAAATCAACACAACTCCAAGGCATGGCGTTCTCCGCTCTCAATCATCAAGAGCGGAGGCTATGCCTGCGTTCCAGCGATGGAAAATTTCGGGAACTTTTATCACCCATACGCCATATTCAACATGTCGATTGACCTGGCAAAGAAGATATGTGGCAAGCATCAGCAAGCATCATTTGTGTTTAGTGTACTGAATGAAAAAGGCATGATTCACAGCGAGTATTATACAAAACAAGATCCAACACTTCCGTATAGCAAACAAGCCAATGACTATATCAAAAATGACGAGTGCGACACATGGGAAGATATGTCTAATGCAGATGGCAGTTTCACGGTAATTGGAAAAGAATTCAAATATGGTATACCATTCAAAACTCTTTATGCGGTAAATGAAGCAATTTGTGAAAACTTGAAGAGAATGGTATCTGTTGAAAAACGTCGTGGAAATCATTCAATCACAGAAGAAAGCGCACTTGAATATACGATAAATGGTGTAGGTCTATCTCCGTACTTGTGGCGAAAAGCAACAACAAAAGGACTATCATGACGAACTCTTTGCCGAGTTTTTAGACAATACAGAGAATGTCATTATTTTTGCAGAATGAAAACTAATGTTTAATCCTTTAATTACTAAAACCATGAAAATATTTGGTTATTCAGAACGTGGTGCGATGAATGCACTGTTTTATGGAATGGCTCTTGACAAAGAACGCGGAGAGGAATCGATGAGAGTATTCATCAAAGACTTGGCAAAAATTGAAGGTAACTTCACCGACTTTGAATTGTATAATGAGTTTTCATTGTCAGATTTCGGAGACCCAGACTTGATGATTAAAGCAAAGAATGAAAATGGAGAGCATGTTGTCTTTTTCATAGAAGCTAAAGCTAGTTGCTGCAAGTATTACAATCTTCAAGATCAAAAAACTCATCATGAGGATTATATGAATGGTTGTGATAAGTACGACAAAGGCCATGCTTCAAATTTGTATTTTCAATTAAGACTAAAAAACTACTTTTTCCAACTATTACATGACTTCTATGGAGAATCACTGGAGCAAAAACAAGAGAGTATGGTCATTGATAATGACCCTCAACTTAGATTGAAACAAAGTAGAGGCAGGAATAGAAAGATTGGAGAAAATGTTGTAGTAGAGAGAATGGTCAGCACAATCAAAGATTGTCAACAAGCCTATTATATAGCAATCATTCCGAAACAAAGAACTAATATTAACTTAGGCACGGAGGCCAAATATGGGTTTGAAACACATACTATTACATGGGAAGATATATATTCTAAGTTCAAAGAATATGTAGGAGAAACCATCGAATTCAATCAAAACAAAGAAAGAACAAAAAGTCAAATATTAAACGAACCAGTTTAGAGATAAAACATGAATAGCAATCAAAACAATATAAAGTTTATCATCCACAGAGGTTCACACCAAATCGGTGGGAACTGCGTGGAACTTGTGGCACCCAATTCCAGAATCCTTATTGACTGCGGCTTGCCTCTGGATTATGACGAGCAAGACCCTGAGACTCAAAAGGAGATTCGTGAAAATGCACGAAAATGGCTCAATAACTGCGACGCTATTTTCCTCAGCCACTATCACGGCGACCATTACGGGCTACTCTGCGAAGCACCCATCGGCACAAAGGTCTTTACTTCAGACGAGACTGCTATGTTGATGGAATTGTCAGGAATCTTCGGCGAAGACCTTACGCAACGCTTGGATATACACACCTTTGAAAACGGCGTTATCACTTTCAAAGATTTCCGAATCACTCAATATATTGTGGACCATTCGGCATACGGAGCTTGTGCTTTTCTATTCGAGATGGGCGGTCAAACCCTGCTCTACAGCGGCGACATCAGGCTTCACGGAAAGAAAGGCATCCTGTATAAACACCTTCCACAGCATGTGGATTACCTCTTTTTGGAAGGCACGAATTTGGGCAGGGGCGTAAAGCAAAAGACGGAAAGAGCCGTTGAGAATGAATTTGTCAAGCGTTTTTCATCCTATCAGGACAACGCGCACTTGGTTTGGTGCTCCTCGCAAAACATTGACAGACTTGTGGCTTTGTACAGGGCGTGTCTCAAAACTGGCCGCACCTTATGCATCGACCCCTATACGGCCTACGTGTTGGAATTTGCCTATAGCGTTCATCCGACCATACCCACCGCAAAGACCCATCCCAACCTGATGATTTACTACCCTCACAGGCTGACCACAATGATGATAGAGCGAGACAAAACCATCATCTATGGACCGTACTCGAAGGAGAAAAAGATGGATCTGGCAGATTTGGCTACGAATCCTTCGAAATATGTTTTGCTGTTTCGTCCGAAACTCCTTGGTGACCTGAAAAAGTATCTTGCCGACACGAAAGTATGTCTTACCAACTCTATCTGGGCGCAATACTGGGAACAAGACAAGCTTGAAATCAATAGCCTTAAGGAATGGTTGGCGGAAAAGCCAGAGCATAGGCAGAAACTGCCTGACATCCATACCAGTGGACACGCTGATGTGGCATCGCTGCAAAAGATTGTCGAGCATGTTCAGCCGAAATGCATCGTTCCCATGCACACAGAAATGCCCGAAAAGTACAAAACGCTTTTCCCAAGTTATACTGTCCTCAATGTCACAGACGAAACGCCAATAGAGTTAATCAACACAAAGGAATAAACATGAAAATCTTACATATCTCTGATACTCACGGCAAGCATCATCAATTGAAAGACTTGCCGGAAGCCGATGTGATTGTGCATACTGGCGACATCACCGAAGACGGCACAGAAGAGGAAGTAATGGACTTCATCGAATGGTTTGGCAACCTACCCTACAAACACAAAATCTTCATCGCGGGCAATCACGACAATTGCCTGTATGGAGCCAATATTGAAGGCTTGCCGGACAACGTGCATTATCTCTGCAATGACGGCATCACCATTGACGGCATCAAGTTTTATGGTGTGCCCATGTTTTTACAAGACGACCTTGACGGCAATTTCCCCGAATTGTTTGGCCGCATCCCAGACGACACAGATGTGCTATTGACGCATCAGCCGCCGCAAGGGATTCTTGACGAGTCGGATGGGATCAATTTTGGCGATTATTACCTCTTCAAAAGTGTTATGAATGTGAGGCCAAAATATCATCTTTTCGGACATCTGCACAACACGGAGGAATCTTATTGCATCTTCCGTAGAGTGCATTTCTCAAATGCTGGAAGCAGTGTTCAAGGGCGTTATGGATTGCTGAAAATGTGAGTATCGCCATAGATTCGTGCGTAAAGCGGCGGAATCTATCAAAAAAAATGCGATTCCGCCGTTTTACGCACATTTTGTATTGTAGAAACGTGCCATGGCATGTTTCTACAAAACCATATTATTCAGATAATTTCCTGTATTCCTCCGCTTTAGCCACATCCTCATTAATAAGGTACAACTCATAAAGGTTCCGACAAACCTCCTTGCGGACGTTTTCTTCGGCCTCGGTGAATGGCCCTTCGCCCAGTTTTTCCAATACGCGCTCGTATTCCTCAATCAGTTCCATGCCTTGCTCGCCGTTCGACTCCATCGTCTTGGCGTTGTTGAATGAAATCATCCAGTCTTTTAATGCCATAATTATTGCTTTTTGAGTTGAAAACGATGGCAAAAGTATGAAATTTCGTTGTTTTGAAGCAAGTATGACGGAATAATCCTTATCTTTGCGCAAAATCTTCAAATATTAAATCTTAAATAAAGAATCGTAATGGACCAAAGAATCGCCATGAACCCCAATCGTCTGGTGCAGTATCTCCAGAAGCCTGCATCGGAATTCACTCGCGCCGACATCATCCGTTATTGCGAGGAAAATGAAATCGAATTCGTCAACTTCCACTATTGTGGCTGGGACGGCAAACTGAAGACCCTCAACTTCGTGATCCAAAGCCTCGAACACCTTGAAAACATCCTCACCGCCGGTGAGCGCGTCGATGGATCGAGCCTCTTCCCCTTCATCGAAGCCGGAAAGAGCGACCTCTATGTGGTGCCGAAGTACAAGACGGCCTTCCGCAACCCCTTCACCGAAACACCCACCCTCGACATCCTCTGCTCGTTCTACAACCGCGACGGAGAGCCTTTCGAGAGTTCGCCTGAGCACATTCTGCACAAGGCGCACGAGGTGTTCAAGAAGACTACAGGCCTGCAAATGGAAACCATGGGCGAGTTGGAATACTACATCATCGCCGACGACGAGGAACTCTATCCTGTGCCCGACCAACGTGGCTACCACGAGAGTGCCCCGTTCAACAAGTTCACCGAGTACCGCGTGGAGGCCATGCGCCTCATCGCACAAGCTGGCGGCTTGATCAAGTACGGCCACTCCGAAGTGGGCAACTTCACCCACGACGGCAAGATTTACGAGCAGAACGAAATCGAGTTCCTGCCCACCAACATCGAGGATGCCGCCGACCAACTCGTTGTGGCCAAGTGGATTATGCGCCAATTGGCTTATGAGTACGGCGTCACCTTGACCTTCGCCCCGAAGATTACCGTGGGCAAGGCTGGCTCGGGTATGCACGTCCACTGCAAGTTCACGAGAAACGGCAAGAGCGTGATGGTTGAAAAGGGCGAACTGAGCGACTATGGCAAGAAAGCCATCGCCGGCTACATGGTGGCTGGCACTTCGCTGCCCGCTTTCGGCAATCCCAATCCGCTGTCGTTCTTGCGTTTGGTGCCTCATCAGGAAGCCCCGACCTCATTGTGCTGGTCCTACTCGAACCGCAGCGCTTTGGTGCGCGTGCCGCTCGGCTGGATTAATAATGGCAAGGACATGGCCGCCAACGCCAACCCGCTGGAGAAGAAGTCGAACAAGGACTTCAGCGAGAAGCAGACCTTCGAGTGGCGTGCCTCCGACGGTTGCGCCGACATGTACCTGCTGATGGCCGCCCTCTGCGCCGCCGCCCGTCACGGCTTCGAGATGCCCAACGCGCTTGAGATTGCTGAAAAGACTTATGTCGGCCTCGGCGTGAACATCCACGACGACAAGAACAAGAAGCTCCAAGAGAGCCTCGAACAACTGCCCGACAGCTGCGTGGCCGCCGCCAAAGAACTGGCCAAGGACCGCGAAATCTACACCGCCAAGGGCGTGTTCTCCGATGCCATCATCGACTACATGATCAAGTTCCTCACCAACTTCAACGACGCCAACCTCCGCAAGGAACTCGGCAACGACACCGCAAAAATCATGAAATTGGTGAACGAGAACATCCACGTTGGCTAATCCAACAGTTTTTAATCGGTAGAGACGTAGCACATGCTACGTCTCTATTGTTTTTAATACCCTCCCCTCCCGTTGTAAAATCAATTGTTGCCTGACATATTCCAGGCTGTTGCGCTTTTTGTTTTGGTCGAGAAGGTAAATCTCTTGAAGCTCGATGATTTCCAGGGCTTGCTTGATGGATTTTCCTTTGTTGATGTCGAGGAGAAAGGCATGGCCAACGCCTTCGATTTCGCGCAAGCTTTTGATGATGGAATCGACTCGTTCGGGGGTAATGCCGATGCGCATGACCATCAGAAAATCGATATTGGTCTTGAATTCGAGAAGGGCTTGGTCGTGGCTCTTGATGGAAACCAAGTTGTAGATGCAGCTGTTTTCGCCTTGGGAATAATAATAAAAAGCGTATGTAACGCCATCGGCGAAGATATCCTCGTGGCGCGACAAGTCAATGGAAATCTTTTTGTTAATAGCCCAAGCCAGTTTATAGTCGGGCAATCCAGAGTTGATACCAATGGCGAAAGTGTCGTCGAACGAGGCCGCTCTAATCCTATTTTTTTTATCTCTCGGATTCATGCTGCAAAGATACATCTTCTGCCAACAAAACCAAAGTTTTTTGTGCTGCCGATTGTTCGGCTTTTTTTATCGATGTGTCAGACGATTCAGCGTAAGGCTTGCCGTTGATGAAGATTTGTACGTGGAAAAGTTTATTGTTTTTCGTTTTGGTTTCGTTCATCAGCCTAAAATCCACGTGTTTCTTTTTTTTGCTTTTTTGCGCCCACTCAAGCAGTTTGCTTTTGAAATTGGTTTCGGTCTGCTGTAGCTGGTCCAAATCAATGTGGACGTGGATAATGCGGTCGATGATGATGTGTTTGGTGAAGTCGAATCCACGATCAAGGTAGATGGCGCCCATCAGGGCCTCAAAAACATTGCCACCGAGCGATTTGAAGGCGGTTTCGGTTTTGTTTTCGGCGTTGAATTTGATAAATTGTTCGAAGCCGAGTTTTTGGGAGAGTTGGTTGAGCGACGAGCGACTGACGATTTTCGAGCGCATCTCGGTCAAAAAGCCTTCGGCTTGTGTGGGATAGGTCTTGAAAAGGTAGTCTGCAACGGAAGTACTCAATACGGTGTCGCCAAGGTATTCCAAGCGTTCGTTGTGGATATGGTATTTGCCGATGTTTTCTTCTGACCGCGACTTGTGGGTGAAGGCTATCTGATACAAAGCGACGTTCTTCGGACGGAAGCCGAAAACGTTGTGGATGTAGTCGGAAAGGGCTTTCTCTTCGGGAGAGCGACGGGCAAACAGCGGCATCTCTTATTGGAACTTTTTGAATATCAAAGAGGCGTTTTGTCCGCCGAAACCAAACGAATTGGAAAGGGCGTATTGGATGTCGCGTCGGCGTGCCTTATGGAAAGTGAAGTCAAGACGGTTGTCGATTTGCGGGTCGTCGTCGAAGTGGTTGATGGTGGGCGGGATGATGCCCTCTTTCAGTGCCATGACACAAGCGATGGCTTCGATGGCACCGGCTCCGCCCAAAAGGTGTCCTGTCATCGATTTGGTGGAGTTGAGGCTGATATTGAAGGCATGCTCGCCGAACACTTCCTTGATGGCGATAGGCTCGGCCACGTCGCCCGCCGGCGTTGAAGTGCCGTGCGTGTTGATGTGGTCGATGGCTTCGGGTGCAATCTCGGCGTCGGCCAAGGCACGCTGCATACTGAGGATACCTCCTTTGCCTTCGGGATGGGGTGCCGTGATGTGGTAGGCATCGGCGGAAGCACCACAGCCTGCGAGTTCGGCGTAAATCTTAGCGCCGCGAGCCACAGCGTGTTCATATTCTTCCAACACGAGGCAGCCCGCACCTTCGCCCATGACGAAACCGTCGCGGTTGAGGTCGAAGGGACGCGAGGCCGTCTGTGGGTCGTCATTGCGTGTCGAGAGGGCCTTCATGGCGTTGAAACCGCCAATGCCGCACTCGCCGATGGCCGCTCCAGCGCCGCCAGCAATGATGACTTTGCTTTTGCCAAGGCGGATGTAGTTGAAGGCGTCCATAATGGCGTGTGCCGACGAGGCGCATGCCGAAACGGTGGCGAAGTTGGGACCACGGAAGCCGTATTTGATGGAGATGACACCGCCTGGCATATTGACAATCATCTTGGTGATGAGGAAGGGGCTGAAACGCGGCGTGCCGTCGCCTTCGGTAAAGAATTCCTTCATCTCGTTGAAAAAATGCTGTACGCCTCCAATGCCAGAGGTGAGCATGACGCCAACGTCGTCGAAGTCGGTGTTTTCAGGGGTGATGCCCGAGTCGGCAATGGCTTCGTCGGCAGCCACGATGTCGAACTGGGCAAACAAGTCGTATTTGCGCACGGTCTTCTTGTCGAAGAAGTCGTCAGGGTTGTAGCCCTTTACCTCGCAGGCGAAATGCGTCTTGTATAAAGCAGAATCGAAACGAGTAATCTCGGCGGCTCCGTTGGCGCCATTAACCAAGCCGTTCCAGAAATCCTTGGCGGTATTTCCTATCGGCGTGATGGCTCCAAGCCCCGTGACCACTACTCGTTTCGATTCCATTGTGGTTGTTATACCTTTAAAGTGTGATTAGTTGGCAGCACGCATTTGTTCAATGAGCTTCACAACATCGCCAACAGAGGTAATGTTTTCTTGTTGGTCGTCCGGAATGGAGAGATTGAATCTCTTTTCAAACTCCATCATCAGTTCGACAGTGTCGAGAGAATCGGCACCAAGGTCGTTGGTGAAACTGGCTTCCATGGTTACTTCAGCCGGATCAACGCCGAGCTTTTCGGCAATAATCGGAACGATTTCATTCAGAATTTCTTGCATAGTTTCTCAATTTTGTGTTTAACAAACTTTGTTTTACTCGTTTTCTTTTTTTTGACCGCGTTGAAAACAACGCAATTCGGCGGCAAAGATACGACTTTTTTTTTAATCGCCACCTTTTTTGACGAAATCGTTGTTTCACGGATTCGGATTATGAATGAAAAATCCCGCCAAACGACGGGATTTTTCAATTGAAATAAAGTCGTTTTTACGCCTGTTTGCGTGCCTCCAGCAGCAAGTCCAGCATCTTGATGGCCGAGTCGCTGACGACCGTACCAGGACCAAAGATGGCCACGGCACCGGCATCGTAGAGGAACTGGTAGTCCTGCGCGGGAATCACGCCACCCACGGTGACCATGATGTCGGGGCGACCGAGCTTCTCCAACTCCTCGATGACCTGCGGCACAAGGGTCTTGTGACCTGCAGCCAACGAACTCACGCCCATGATGTGAACGTCGTTCTCCACGGCCTGCTTGGCAGCCTCGGCGGGCGTTTGGAACAGCGGTCCCATATCCACGTCGAAACCAATGTCGGCATAACCGGTGGCCACTACCTTGGCGCCACGGTCGTGACCGTCCTGACCCATCTTGGCGACCATGATACGCGGACGGCGGCCTTCCAACTTGGCAAATTCGTCGGCCTTGGCCACTGCCTCTTCAAATCTTGCATCGTTTTTCGTTTCCATAGAATACACTCCTGAAATTGAACGGATTACTGCTTTGTAACGACCCGCGACTTTCTCGCAGGCCATCGAAATCTCACCCAGCGAAGCACGGCACTTGGCGGCTTCAACGGCCAAGGCAAGCAGGTTGCCCTCGCCCGTTTCGGCGCACTTGGTGATGGCTTCGAGGCAACGCTGCACGTCGGCTTCGTTGCGGTTGGCGCGGAGTTCCTTCAAACGCTTGATTTGCGACTCGCGCACGGCGGTGTTATCGACTTCCAAGGTCTCAATGGGGTCTTCGTGGTCGAGGCGGTACTTGTTGATACCGACGATGGTCTCGCGGCCCGAGTCAATCTTGGCCTGCTTGCGGGCTGCGGCCTCTTCGATACGCATCTTCGGCAGACCCGTTTCGATGGCCTTGGCCATGCCACCCATGGCTTCCACCTCTTGAATGTGACCCCAAGCGCGCTTGTAGAGGTCGCGAGTGAGGCTCTCCACATAATAGGAGCCAGCCCACGGGTCAACCACGCGGCAGACGTTGGTCTCTTCCTGGATGTAGATCTGGGTGTTACGGGCGATACGTGCGCTGAAGTCGGTGGGCAAGGCGATGGCCTCGTCCAAGGCGTTGGTGTGCAACGATTGGGTGTGACCCAAGGCGGCTCCCATAGCCTCGATGCAAGTGCGAGCCACGTTGTTGAACGGGTCTTGCTCGGTGAGCGACCAACCAGAGGTCTGCGTGTGCGTACGCAGGGCCAACGACTTGGTGCTCTTCGGGTTGAAGGTCTTCACGATCTTGGCCCAGATCATACGGGCGGCGCGCATCTTGGCAATCTCCATGAAATGGTTCATGCCCGAGCACCAGAAGAAGGACAGACGTGGCGCAAAAGCGTCGATGTCCAAGCCAGCCTTCACGCCAGTGCGGAGGTAATCCCAACCGTCGGCCAAGGTGTAGGCCATCTCAATGTCGGAGGTGGCGCCGGCTTCCTGCATGTGGTAGCCCGAGATGGAGATGCTGTTGAACTTCGGCATGTTCTGCGAGGTGAACTCGAAGATGTCGGCGATGATGCGCATCGAGAACTCAGGCGGATAGATATAGGTGTTACGCACCATGAACTCCTTCAGGATGTCGTTTTGGATGGTGCCTTGCAGTTCTTCGTACTTGGCACCCTGCTCCAAGGCAGCGACGATGTAGAAGGCCAGAATCGGCAACACGGCGCCGTTCATGGTCATGGAAACGGACATTTTGTTCAGCGGAATCTGGTCGAACAGTACTTTCATGTCCTCGACGGAGCAGATGCTCACGCCAGCCTTACCCACGTCGCCCATGACGCGCTCGTGGTCGGCGTCGTAGCCACGGTGGGTGGCCAAGTCGAAGGCCACGGACAGACCCTTCTGACCAGCCGCGATGTTACGGCGGTAGAAGGCATTGGATTCCTCGGCGGTGGAGAAACCGGCGTACTGACGGATGGTCCAAGGACGCATCACGTACATGGTGGAGTAAGGTCCACGGAGGAAGGGCGCGATGCCAGCGGCATAGTTGAGGTGCTCCATGCCTTCGAGGTCTTTCTCGGTGTAGGCAGGCTTCACCATGATGTGTTCGGCGGTTTCCCAAGGCTCGCCATTCGGCAGGATGAGGCCGCTGTGCTTAGGTATAGCGTTGATGTTGATGTTTTTATAATTTGGTTTCATCGTTTTATCCTTTCTTGTTTAATTCGGAATGTGGAATGCGGAATGCGGAATGGAGGCAAAGCCCAGCATCGCATCGCGATATTCCGAATTCAGCATTCATAATTCCGCATTTATTTTGTTATACCTAATTGTTTTTGGAAGTCTTGTAAGGTTTCCAACACATTGCTCTTCACATGGATGAAATACTTCAGTCCAGCCTCTTTGAGGATGTCGGCGGTGCCTTCGGGGTTGCCGGCCAGCACCACGATGGTGTCTCGGAGGAGCAGATGACCACGATTTCGGGTTTCTCATTGCGGGCGGCAGCGATGCCTTCGTCCAAGGTCTTGAAGCCAGGGTTATCGACGACTTGGAAGCCGGCGCAGGCGAAGAAGTTGGAGGCGAAGTTGGCGCGGGCCTTGCGCATGGCGAGGTTGCCGTAAGTGAACATCCAAGCGACTGGACGCTTGTTATTCTGTGCATAAACATCGGTGGCATAGCGCAGTTGCTCAAACTGTTGCGCAGCGCGGAAGGTGACGATGGTCTCGATTTCGGCCTTCTCGTCGCGGCGGTTGTCGGCTTCCATCACCCAAGCCTCAGGCGTGAATTTCAGGCTTTCGGTGAAGTTCGGGAACTGGTTGGTGCCGAGGATGGTTTCGCGGCGGGTGGCCACGTTGCTGAACTTCTTGGCGGCGCTATCCTTGATGAGGCCTTGGATCATGCCCTTGCGGACGGCTTCGAGATAGCCGCCTTCGTCTTGGATCTTGTTGAACAAGTCCCAAGCGGCAGTAGCGAGGCTCTCGGTGAGGTTCTCGATGTAGTAGGAACCTGCGGCGGGGTCGGCCACCTTGTCGAAGTGCGACTCTTCCTTGAGGAGGAGCTGCTGGTTGCGGGCGATGCGGTCGGCGAAGTCGGTGGGCAACTCAAACGGCGCATCGAAGGGCATGACGGTGAATGAATCGACACCACCAAGGACGGCTGACATCGTGCCAGTCGTTGTGCGCAGCATGTTCACATACGCATCGTAGAGGCTCATGCCGAGTTCGGCGTTGGTGGCATGAATGTGCATCTTGGCGTTCTCTTCCTTGCCGCCGTAAGCCTTCACGATGTTGGCCCACAAGAGACGATAGGCGCGCATCTTGGCCAATTCCATGAAGTAGTTCTGACCCACAGCGAGGTTGAAGCGCATCTTGGGCGCGATTTCATCGATGGTTAGGCCTTTCTCGGTGAGTTTGTCGAGATACTCGGCACCCACAGCAAGGGCGAAGGCCATTTCTTGAACGATGGTAGCACCTGCGTTGGTGAACACGTGGCCATTGACGCCGATAGTGTCAAAACCAGGCATTTCGGCCTTCACCATGATGTAGGCCAATTCCGTATCTGCACCTTCGTTGATGTACCACACACCGCGACGGATGTAGCGCGTCAGCGGGTCGCAGTTGAGCGAGCCTTTCACGCCCGGAATCTTCGACAGCATCTCAAGCAAAGGCAAGTGATACTTGTTGTTGTAGAAGTTGATTTCCACCGCTTTCTGGTCGATGCCATTGAGCAGCGTCGAGATGGCGATGGCATCGTAGGCCTTGTCGTACTCCAACTTGAAGCCGATGCTGTTGGCGCCACGACTGATGGCATTGAGCGCAATCTTGTTGGCCTCATTCACGTCTTTCACAGCGATGTCTTGACGGACAAGCCATTCATTGCCTTCGGCTTTGTTGCCACGGACATACGGAAACTGGTCGGGAGCCATGCCCGTCCACGGGATGTCGGCAAGGTTTTCAGCGCGATAGTAGGGCCTCACTTGGAAGCCTTCGGCGGTTTTCCATACCAACTTCTTGTTGTAGTCGGCGCCTTTGAGGTCTTTCTCGATGACGGCTTCCCATTCCTGGGTCGTCACGGGTGGAAATTCCTCAAAGAGTTTTTTGTTGTCTTCCATGATTTTATAATTGATATTCTAAATGTTGTTTTTCAATGTCAAAATTAGGCTCAACGTTGTCTAAAGCCCCAGTTAAGTAGTTGTTGGATGGTGTAATTAGAAAGAGAAACTCTCGAATCAATATTGATGCGCGACGAAAACACGCCGAAGCCTCCGTTGATATTGGTGTAGTCGGGGATGGACTGTGACAGGCTTTCGGAAGGCGAGTTCACTTGGATGTAATTGTAGAGTTCCAATCCGCCTGCTGAAACATACACGCGGGTGTCGCCGATGAAGCGTTCAACATAAAGGGTGTCGTTTCCTATGGCCGAGGCCAAGGCATTAAAGAGGGCGTCTTGCTTGTAGGTGACAGAATAAAGATTGCCTTCAGAACCCAATTCGTTGGTCATCATCGTGCCAAACGACCAGCCAACTTTTTTGTAAACCGTGTCGGCATTCGGGCGTTTTTCCTTATAATTGAACTCTATGCGCACCTCGTAAACGGCGGCGTTTTCGGCGGGTTTGAACATAATTCTACCCGTTTTGTTGTGTGCATTTGGGGCAAAGGTGACGGACGAAGTGATAATTCTGAAATCGGAACCGCCCACAATGCCCGTTTCGGAGGTAACAGTGTCAGCCTCCTTGCGAATGACCAGCTTGTATTTGTATTTCACATTCTGGCTTGCATTGTTCGTGTTGAACCGCTCCGTGGTGTAATACACCTTTTGGTCTGGGGCATAAAAATCACCTTCCAGCTTGTTGTGGATGGTGATGGTGTCGAGTATGATTTCTCGGCCCGTAGGGTTGTATTGGAGGCCGTATGTGTTTTTGTATTCCACAATGCGGGCGTCGAGTTTGCCCGGATAATTGCTCGAATCGGCAATGAGCGCCACCTCATGGGCGTTGATGGGTTGGTCATTGCTTCCCGAAAAAGCCCTAAAAATCTTCACGTAATTGGTGTCTTGCATGACATTAATCAAGCCATACACAATCGGGACATCCTTGTAGTCCGAGTAGAGTTCCACTTTGGTACTGCATGAGCCTAAGAGGCCTACAGCAAACAACAAAAGAGCAGTTTTTTGATACAGTTTTCTCATATAGAAATAGGTATAAGAAAGCGCAAAATTAGGGATTTTTTTGGTGTCGGGTGTTTTTTTTCGCAATTATTCTTACTTTTGTCCCATCAATTCAAAATATTACAACCATGAAAAAGACTTTTACCCTTTTTTTTCTCCTTTTGACGGCCTTTTGGGGTAAGGCACAAGTGGAGTATGTTTATGACTTCAACAGCCTCACTGAAGGCACGAAGAACCTCAACGGCCAAGACGGCTGGATGACGCACTACCAAACCGCGCCCGCGTCGCAAGATTTCGACGTTTCCTATGTCTGTGGCTCCGACATGGCTCCTGACGAAAGTATGGCCATTTGGTATCCCTATGGCGGCTCAGGTGTAGGACGCACCGCCACGCGCAAAGCCTCGCCCAACTTCAACTTCAGCTTCCAGAACGGCGGCATCATGGACCTCGAAATCGACATGAACCGCACTTGGTGGGGCGCGTTCTTTGGCGTGGGCTTCGACGGCGATGGCGACGGAAACATCTTGCCTGGAATGAACGACGTGGATGGCGGCGTTTACCTCTTCGTGAAAGCCCAAGGCGACAGCGGCCACTCCAAAGTGTGCCTGCCCGATGGCACCAACATCGCCTTCGACTATGAGGAGGGCGGATGGTCGCGCTACAAGATGTCGTTCGACTTTACAGCCTACAACGGCGCAGGTGCCGTGACGGTGTTCGTGAAGCCTGGTTGCACTGGCGATTGGATCCAAATGGCAGGCTGTACCAATGTTTGCATGAATCTTACGCCCGGCAGCAGCGACATGAAGGATTATCAAGTGTGGGACGGCGTTTTCTTCCACTCACAAGGCGGCACGGGCGGCTTCGACAACCTCCTCGTGCGCCAACAGCCCGACGGCAACGCCCAACTCATCGAAATGGCCGACATCCCCAACCAACTGACTTTCAATGACCCGATTATGCTTGTAGCTACGGCCTCGTCGGGACTGCCCGTCAGCTTCGAGATGATGGAAGGCCCGGCCACAATCAATGGCAACGTTCTGACCTTGACGGGCGAAACGGGCATCGTGAAGCTGAAGGCCACCCAAGCCGGCAACTCCGACTGGCTGCCTGCCCCCGATGTGGTGAAGACCTTCGAGGTCGTCGATCCTGATGCTTACGAACCCGAGGTGAAAATCCGCCGCCCGTATGAGGGAACGAAGATCTATTTGGAAGAGATTCACCCTGTTATGATTGTCGTTTCGGCCTACATCGAGCACCCTGAAGTCATCAAGTTCACTGACATCACGGCGAGTGTTGATGGTGTGGAAATTCCTTTGAAGACCGACTATCCCGACGACCCCGACAATGGTTATTACTACGGATTCTTCACTCCTTTGGGCTACACCAACTATGGCTTGAGCGTTAGCGTGACGCAAAGCGGCGGCAAAGTAACGACCCGCAACACCACTTTTGAGGTAACCGACCAAATTGACAACCAGTTGGACGTGGTGACTATGGACGGCGACCTTGTTTGCTCCCCGACGGCACACAGTGCCAAGGGTGAGTATATTTTCCCTGCCCATGTGGGCGTATTCAAGGAAATCATGGCGCATTTCGAATACAATTGCGTCAATGGCAACTGCGATACCTACGACCGCATTGGCGGCGTGAAAGTGCGCAACTATCGTGGCGAATGGGTCGAGCTGTTCCGCTACATTACGCCCTTCGGTGTGCAATGCGATGACAACGTGGATGTGAGCGACTACACCTCCTTGTTGCAAGGTTTGGTGGAGATGGAATACTACATGGAGCTTTGGAACGGTAGCGGCTCCAATCCAAAATTAACCTTCAGTTTCACCAAAGGCACGCCCGAATACCTCTACGCCGACGTGGATGAGATTTGGTTTGGCACCTACGCTTTCGGCGATTACGCCAACCAGCAGCCCGTGCCCGCAGTGAGTTATCCTTTCAGCGAGAACGCGCAAGCCGCCAAGTTGAAAATCACGACGACAGGCCACAACTGGAGCAGTGGCACCAACAACACCAACAACACGGGCAATGCCGCCGAATTTTACGAAGCCACACACCATGTTTTGGTGAATGGCCAAAATAGATTTGACCAACACCTGTGGCGCACTTGCAGCCCCAATCCTGCTGGTTGCCAGCCGCAAAACGGCACTTGGGCTTACCCGCGCAGCGGATGGTGCCCAGGCAGCATCGGAATGGTTTGGGACTTCGACCTCTCGGAATACCTTGCCGCCGGACAAGCTGAGCTATTCTATCAGTTCGACCCGACCTATCTCGACCTCTGCCATCCCAACCATCCCGACTGCGTCAATGGCGTAACCTGCACCGAATGTGCCGCCCCCGACAATCCCGTGCTTCGCGTGGCAGGCAAGGTCATCACCTACAGCAACGACGAAAACATTTTGACTGGCCTTCACCCCGAAATGCCCGAAGCGGCTTTTGCGGCTGAAGTCTATCCCAATCCGGCCAAGGGCCAATTCACCATCAGCACTGACTACGAAAAGGGCGCGTTGAGCGTGATGATGCTCAATATGTACGGCCAAATGGTGATGTTCTTCACCGTCGAAGGCCAGCGCACCATCGACGTGAGCCATTTGCCTGCCGGAGTTTACACCTTGCAGATGCTTGGCGGCAGCGTGGTGACGCGGAAACTGGTAGTGGAATAATTCACAGCAAAATCAGGTTATTTTTGGGGCAGTGTGATGACAAACGCTGCCCCTTTTCCTTCTTCGCTCTCAAAGGTTATGGTGCCGCCAGCAGCCTGCACAATGTTGTAGGTCAGCGAGAGGCCAACTCCCGAACCGCCCGACTTGGTGGTGAAGTTGGGGAGGAAAATGCGCCCTTTGTCTTCGTCCTTGATTCCTTTTCCGTTGTCCTTAACACTAATAAAGAACTGGTTTTCGTTCGATTTGAGCGCGACCTCAATTCGTCCGTCAGGCTTCGTTCCGATGGCTTGTGTAGCGTTTTTGACGAGATTGCTGATGGCACTGTTGAGATTGGTTTTGTCGCCGTTGAAAGTGAAGTTTTGTGTGTTGTCGAAATCCAACTGGAAGACAATGTTCTCGGTGTTATCGTATAGGTTCACTACATTTTGGATCAATTCTGCCAAATTAAAAGGTTGAGGATGGTTTTCTGGCATTTTGGCATAGCTGGAGAAGGACGAGGCTATGTCCGACAAGGCGTCGATTTGCTCTATCAAGGTGTTGGTTGTGCGTTGTATTTGTTCTGAGGTGGCTTTGCCGTTGTCGATGTTGCGTTGCAACATTTGCACGCTGAGGCGCATGGGGGTCAGCGAGTTTTTGATTTCGTGTGCCACTTGCCTTGCCACGCCACGCCATGCCGATTCGGTGGTGGTGCGTTTTAGTTCGGCGGCACTCTTTTCGAGTTCTACTATCAGTTTGTTGTACTGCCCGACCAATTTGCCGATTTCGTCATTCCCTTTCCACTCGATAGGCTCGTTTTTCTGGTCGATTTTGATATCCCCTAATTTGCTCTGAATCAAAGATAGAGGTTGGGTTAGTTTGTTGGTAATCCGGATAACGATAATTAAAGCGAAAGCCAACACCAACAGGATGATGTTGATGTAGTTGAGGACGAAATTTTGGATTTCCTTGTGCAACTCAGCCGCACTAGAAAAATAAGGCGTGTTGAGATAGGCCAAAGTGTTTCCAACGCCATCGGTCAGTGGGATGTAGGCTGATTCATATTGGGCTTTGCCAAGGTGTTCTTCTTGCGTGTAGAACAGTTCTTTGTTGCCATGCATGGTTTGGTATGCCTTGGCGTTCATTAGCGGCGCTTGCAGGTTGAGGTCGAAGATTTCTTGCCGTGTTGTGGCGATAAGCCCACCATCCAAACCGTAGAGGTTCAATTCGGTGAAGAAAGTGGTGGCGTATCGATGTAAGACCTCGGTCATGGCATCGTGCGCATTTCTGGAAATCAAAGCGTTGAAATCCACATCGCTGCCCATTTCAAGGGCGATGGTTCGCGTGTTCTCAAATTGGGAAGATTTTGTCTTTTGGTTGTAAAGGTGTTTCATATACATAATGGACACGGGGCCCATCGGGATGACAGCGATGGCGAGGGTTGAAAACACCACGGTTTGCAAACGCTGCTTGAAACTTTTCTTTAAACCTCTTCCTGGTCGTATCCTCCACATAATCACAACGAAAGGTGTCAATAAACCCAAAAAGAACAGGGCAAACGGCGCTGCGATTTCCGACCAATCTTTGCATTGCGTGCTGATTACCAAACCATTGCCTTTTCCGTCGTTGAGGGCATAATGTTTGTATTTTTCTCCAATGCTGAACTGCTGGTCAGTCGTCTTCAAGCTGCTCAAGAAATTGGGATAGCTATAGCGACCGTATTTATAGACGAGAATGTTGTTTTGATAGCGGCCTACCGAAAAATCGTTGGACTTGCTTTTGGCGTTTTGTTGCAACATTTTTGGGAAGCCAAAACCTTCGGGGGCGACGGGTTTATAAAACTCGAAATAGAGCGTTTTGTGCATTGTGGAGTCGGGCGAAGAAAAGTGCAAGATACCCAAATAATTGGGGTCAAGTGTATAGTAATCAATAAAATACAATTCCTCTCCTACCCTTTCCTGAACATTGTTGGCCAACTTTTCTTTGAAATATTGGTCGCAGTTGGTGTCATAACCTTCTGGATATATGGTGATTTCTTCGTCGGGCGAGCACAGCGTGAGCGATGCGGTGTAGGCTTTCATGGTTTCGTCGAAAAGCAATTCTTGGGTGTAACCAAATACGACTTCAGCCAATACGTTGCTTTCTGCGAATAGCATTTCACGCAGATTGGTGTCGGCTTTTATTTGTTCTGCAAATTGGGCGTAACTGGCCTCAAAACGGGTATCGCGTTTCTCTTTCAACAGCAACGCTTGTTGGCGCATTTTTTCGTTCACGTTTTTGGTGTCGAACAGATGGTAAAGATAGGTGGCCAACGCTGCCAAAAGTGCGATGCCGATGATGCCTAGCATTAGGATTTTCAGGTATTTTTTGTTCTCTAAAGGAGCTTGCTTGGGTTGTTTCAAAAGCGATAACCCAATGAGTAGCAGCAAAACAAAAGGAATGGGCCAAAGGTATGAAAAAGGCTTTCTCAATGTGGGTTTCTCTGCGATTTGGCAATGCGTCAGCACTTCTCCCTTGTTGTTCTTCAGCGCGATGCTGTTCTCGGGTTTGAAACTGATTTTTGCATCGATGAAAAGGGGCAAGCCTCGGGTATGATTGTTAAAATAGAGGTTTTCAATGGGATATGTTGGATTGATTTGTTGGAATAAATAATAGGTCAATTGGCCTTTTTCGTAAGATTTCACAAAGTAATGGCCCGAAAGTAGATGGCAAATGGTGTCGCGCCCCACGCTAATCCTACGTTTGAGAAGCTTTGGATTCACCTCGTTGTGGTTCCAAAACACCAATGAATCGTTTTGGAAAACAGTTAAACCCGTTTTGGATCTTTCAAATGCATCAAGGTCAGTGTCGCTTTTCATCAACTGCTCCATTTCTTTGTCCATTTTCAGAACCGACCTTTGGATGTTACGGTACAGAAAAGTCTCGCTTTTGGCGATTAGGAAAAATAAACTCGCCATGAGTAGTAAAACGAGGCTACTCCAAACCAGTATCTTACCGATGCTCTTTCTTTTCGTTTTCATTATGTATTAAAAACGTATTTTAGTCGTTGATATTGTGTGAGTTACAAAACTATTCGTTTTCAACCATTTTTCCGCCTGCATCCAATCTTTTCTTCATTTCTATCTCAAATCGCTGGAAATCGCCTAAAAATGCCCTTTTTTTTGATTTGGGTCATTTCTTCTCAAAAATATATACCAAACTCGACCATTCCCCAGTCTGTCTTGCTTTCATGTTCGACTGGCATCCTTTTACGAAGCCTCTAAATAATGGCAGCGAATGTTTTTTGAATTTTTCACTCATAAATGAGATATAAAAAGCATCCCAATATAGTTTTTGTGTATCTTGAATTTTTAAACCACTGTTACTGAATATTTTAACTACAGTTAATTTGCAAAAATGATTCAAATGACGAGGAACGTCGTAAGCCGCCCAGTATTGTTTATAATATTGAGCGTCAAAGGATTTGAAGTTGGGGAGCGCAAGAACGAGCCGTCCTCCCTTTTTCAAGAGGCGTTTTAACTGCGCTATTTGCCAAGTTAGGTTTTCGACATGTTCTAACACGTGCCACATGGTAATCACCTCAAAGCTTTCGTCTGGAAGATTCGCTATTTCCTCTGGTGTGATGATTTGTCCTTTTATTCGTTTTCTGGCGATGTTTATTGCTACTTCAGATGGCTCTGCACCAAGGGTTTGCCATCCATTTTGTTCCATAGTATGAAGGAAATCCCCTGCGCCGCATCCTATATCTAAAATTCTTCCTCGAGGCAGACCTTTTGTGGTTATTTTATATTTGTTTTTTAAATTGACGGATTTCACCAATTCGTATATTTTGGGGATAAATCCGCGTTTGTTTTCTTGGTGACTGTAGTATTCTTCTGATAGATAGTAGAATCCGATTTTGTCTTTTTCTGGTCGCGGTTCGGTATAAAGCAATCCACAATCCTGACATTCATAAATCTGAAAGTCTTCTTTGGTCAGAAATTCGTCTTTCAATTTCAAATATAGAAGTGATTGATCTGATTGACACCAAGGACAAATTGTCTTCATTTTTTCATTGTGTTTCATGTGGAACATTTTTGCTATCTACCTAAAAATATGGCTAATACGTTAATGTCGGCTGGTGAAATCCCGCTGATTCTTGAGGCTTGACCCAAGGTTTCGGGTTGGTATCGGTTCAACTTTTCCCGCGATTCGTATGACAAGGATTGTAAACCATGGTAATCGAAATCTTTTGGCAGTTTTACATTCTCCAATCGTCTAAGCTTGTCAGAAAGTTCGTTTTCTTTTTGGATATAGCTGTCGTATTTGATTTGGATTTCCGCTTCTTTAAGACATTCCTTGAGGAAACGGTCGGCGTTTCTGAAGGATTCCAATGTGGGGAGTGCCATAATCATATCCTGCAAACCGAGCTGTGGACGCAATAATATATAGGCCAGCTTCGCCTTCTGTTCAATCCTCGAGCTTCCGTTTTGCTCCAATAGCCCATTGATTTCGTCGGGATAGGCGTAAGTTTCGTTCAACAATGCCTTGATTTCTTCTACCATTTGCTTCTTTTCGCAATACTTTTGGTAGCGGTCTTCTTTGGCCAAACCCAATTTATACGACATTTCCGTTAATCGGGCATCGGCATTGTCTTGGCGGAGCAAGATTCGGTGCTCTGCTCTGCTGGTGAACATTCTATAAGGTTCATCGACACCTTTTGTTATAAGGTCGTCAATAAGCACGCCGATATAGGCCTCGTATCGCGAAAGCACAAGCGGTTTTTCGTCGCGTAAGGCCAAACTCGCATTGATTCCGGCCATCAAACCTTGGCATGCGGCTTCCTCGTAGCCCGTCGTACCATTGACCTGTCCGGCGAAGTAAAGACCATGCACAAGCCTTGTTTCCAAGGAATGGTACAATTGCTCTGGTGGGAAAAAGTCATACTCAATGGCATATCCAGGTCGGAAAATTTTGGCATTTTCAAAGCCTTGAATCTGGCGCAAGGCCTCGTATTGTATGTAATCGGGCAAAGAGGAGCTGAAACCATTGAGGTAGTACTCCTCCGTCGTCCAGCCTTCGGGTTCAACGAAGAGTTGATGGCTGTCCTTGCCCGAAAAGCGCTCGATTTTGTCTTCGATGCTCGGACAATAGCGCGGTCCCACACCTTGGATTCTTCCGTTGAACATAGGCGAATACTTGAAGCCCTTGCGCAGCGTGTCGTGCACCTTCAACGAGGTGTGAGCAATCCAGCAGCTTCTTTGTTTTTGGATACGGAAAGTTTCGGTATAGGAGAAACCGACCACTTCTTCATCGCCTTTTTGTTCGATAAGTCTGTCAAAGTCTATAGTCCTGCCATCAATTCGGACGGGCGTTCCTGTTTTCAGTCGTTTCACCTCGAAACCAAGGTCTTTGAGTTGCTCGCTGATGCCATGAACGGCCACTTCGCCCATTCTGCCCCCCGAAAAACTTTGCTCCCCGATGTGAATCAAGCCGTTCAGGAAGGTGCCGTTGGTGAGGATGACGGCTTTAGCTTCTATCTCTCCGCCCATCATGGTTTTTACGCCTTTGACTTGGTCGCCGGCGACCAGCAAACCCGTTACGGTGTCTTGCCAAAAATCAACGTTGGGCGTTTGTTCCAAAAGAGAGCGCCATTCGTTGGAAAACATCGTCTTGTCGCTTTGGCAGCGCGGACTCCACATAGCTGGACCTTTCGACTTGTTCAACATCCGGAATTGAATCATGGTTCGGTCGCTGACGATGCCCGAATAGCCACCCAAAGCGTCGATTTCGCGCACGATTTGTCCCTTGGCAATGCCACCCATAGCGGGGTTGCACGACATAGAGGCCATTAGGCGCATATCCATGGTGATAAGCAAAACTTTGCTGCCCATATTGGCCGCTGCCGCCGCCGCTTCACATCCAGCGTGACCGGCACCCACAACGATTATATCATACGGTTCAAAATACATCTTTTTATCAATGTTTCACGGGAAACATTTGTTTTATTTTGTTGATTATCAATTAACTAAATAAAATATCTAACGATTCTTCCTCTTTTTTTCGCATCATTTTTTCGTCTTCTTCGCTATGGTCGTCGAAGCCAATGAGGTGCAACACGCCGTGGATGATGACGCGATGCAGCTCGCTTTCGTAGCTGCGCCCAAAGGTTTCAGCGTTCTCCTTGATGCGGTCAAGGCTGATGCAAAACTCGCTCGAAAGCACCGTTTCGCAGTCGGTCAGCGGAAAGGTAACGATGTCGGTGTAGAAGTCGTGTCCGAGTCGCTCGCGGTTGATTTCCAACAACTTTTCGTCGCTGCAAAAATAGTAGTGCAACTCCCCTACCCGCTTGCCGTGCCGCTCGGCCACACCGCCTATCCACTCCTTGACCTTCGCTGGCTCGATGGGCGGCATTTCCACGTCTATCGTGCTGAATCTTATCATCTTATCTTGCGTTTTTCTTCAGGTAATACTCATTAATCTTTTCCTTATAATAAGGTGCAAACTCTATCGGGTTGGATTTCAAGAACTCTTGGTTTTTCCTGAGCGTTTCCTTGTACAGCAACTCGTCTATCGTCCGCTCGAATTGTGAGCCTTTGTATTCGTTCGACTTGCGTCTTTCCTCCTTTTCGCGCTTTTCCTGTGCCTTTTGCGATTCCAGCATCCGCGACTCGATTTTTTTGCTGCGCTCGATCATTTGCCGGTTGATTTTCTTGTTCACCAATTCCTCTTCCAGTTTCTCCATGTCCTTGATGATTTCGTTGAGTCCGTCATCGCCGATTTGCCCGTTTTCTTTCATGTCGTTGAGCATTTTCTGCATTCCTTGGCGGAGCATTTCTTGTTCGGCGGCCATACGTGCAAATTCCTCGCTCATGGCATTTTTCTGTTGTTCGCCGGGCTTGTCCATCTTCTCTTGCATCTGTTTGAGCTGTTCGCTGAGCTGCTGTTGCAATTGTTGCATCTTCTTCATGTCGTTGCTGCTGCTTTGACCGGGCTTGGGGCGGGGGCAACTCATGGGCATTCCCATGGATTGCATGTCCTCTTCCATTTGTTCGAGCGACTCGGCGAGCATCAGTGCGAGGTTGTTCATTGACATCATGGCGGTTTGCTGGTGCCTTGCGGCCTGTTGGAGCTTCAGGTCGTTGAGGTATTTCATGGCGTTAGAAGTCTGGTTTTCGATGGTGTGTAGTTCGTCGAACACAAAGTTTTGGATGACGGGCTGACGCATGGCGAGGCTGCGGAGCGAGTCGCCAACCATGCCGAAATTGTCGGCCACTTCCTTTTGCGCGACGAGTTTCCCCGACAGTGCAGGGTCGTCGGTGCGCAGGCTGCCAATTTGCTTCATAAGCTCTTCCTGTTCGTGCGAGGCGTGGACGACATTCTCGAGCAAAACGCGGAGCAAATGTGCATCCTCGGCCATCTGTTCCATACCTTGCATCGCGTCTTGCAGGTCTTGGTTGATGCTTTCTTCCATCTGCTCGTCCTTTTCCATGTCGAAAGGCTGTTTCAGGTCTTGGTTTTTCTCCAAAAGCTGGTCGAGCTGGTCCATCATTTCCTCGAAATTTTCTTTGGCTTCCTCTGCCGATTTTTGGCCGTTCTCCTCCCCTGTCTTTTCGTTTTCCTTTTCCAGTTCCTTGCCCAACTCGTCCAGTTTCTCGGCGAGCTCGTTGAGGTCTTTTTCCATCTTAAGTTGCTCAAGCAGAGCGAGATTTCGGTCGAGAAGTTCTTGCATCGACTGGTTGTTTTTCTTGATGTCCTGCATCATCTGCTGCATCTGTTCGCGTGGCATGTCCTCAAGCAGCTTGTCGATTTGCTCCATGAGCTTCTTGAGTTCCTCGGGTATCACCTCGTCGAAAAGCCTGTTGATTTGCTCTTGTTTCTTGCGCAGTTCCTCGTTGGCCATCTCGTTTTTCTTCATGAATTCGGCTAATTCCTCTTGCTCCTTCTGCAACTTGTTCCATTCGTCCTGAATCTTTTGCTGCTTCTCCATCAGGTCTTTCATCTTCTCCCTGTCAGACCAGTCCAAATCTTTCTTTTGGATGAGGTCTTGCAGCATTTTTTCGATTTCATCTTGCAGTTTGTCAGCCTCTTGCGATTTCTCCGAAAGCCGCTCCATGATGTCTTCCGACTGTTGGTTGGCAATGCTGTCCAAAGCGGACTCGGAGGGCTTGTAATAGGTGAACGTTTC
>CADAVB010000035.1 GCA_902791165.1 uncultured Bacteroidia bacterium | reverse complement strand
TCCGACGGCAAAGTGCTGAACGACAATTATATACCCACTCCACAAAAGCTCATTTTGTGTCCTTCTTGCGGCCACAACTTCTGGATTGAAAACCCTGTGGAGCCGCTCATCACCTATGAGAAACCCGACTTCGAGGTATATTCGTGGAACACTTGGCGATTCTACGGCGTACGCCATTCCGACAACAAAGGCAAGCTTGCGCTCATCAATCATTACAAGACCTTCCTGAAGAAGAGCCACTACGAGCCGAAAAAGGAGATTTACCTGCGGCGTTTCCTTTGGTGGGCCTACAACGACCTGCACCGCAACCATCAGCACGTCAGGCTGAAATATTTCCTCAACGGCTTCATGAGCTTTGGCGTGTGGAACAACAACCGCAAGATGATTCTTGAGGGTGAAAAGTTCAACTCGACCTTGAGTTGCCCGAGATTTACCGCGAGCTGCGCCAGTTCGACAAGGCCAAGGAACTCCTCGACCAAGCCGGCAGCCGCACGCACTTCACCAACGAGATGTTGCGCCATTCCAAATGGAAAGACGGGCGGGTGTTTATGGTGTCGGGTTAAAGCAAACGGGCGTTTCCGCCCGTTTGACTCCACCCGATTTTTCAATCTTTCGTCTTCTCCAATAGCAGCAAGTCGTTCACCCAAATCTCGGTGGTGGAGTGGCGCTGGCCTTTGTCGTCGGTCCACTCGTTGTTGCGCAGGCTGCCGGCGATGCCGATTTGCATACCTTTCTTGACGTTGTTCTCGACGCGCTCGGCGGTCTTGCCCCATGCCACGATGTTGAACCACTGCGTGTCGTTCACCCATTCCTTGTTGGCGTTGCGACGGCTCTCGTTCACGGCGAGGCGAAAGCTTGCCTTCTTGTTGTTGTTGCCAAAGTTTCTCACTTCAGGTTCTGCACCCGGGCGGCCCACCAATGTGACCGAATTTCTCATTGTACTCATGATTGTGTGTGTTTAATGTTAATGTGTAAGTTTGATTTGTTGTGTCGCTCCTTTCGGTTTGACGATGCAAAGTAACAACACTTGTCAAGACTAAGCCGTTGATTAAACGTTTGTAGTCGTTAGTTGTCGTTTGCTGTCGTTTTTCTTATTGATTATCAGATAATAACGTTTTTTTGCCATTTTTGGTGAAAAAAATTTTTTACCGCTAATTCAGAAAAAAAATGTAACTTTGCTCCTTTGAAACCGCAAAAGCTGTAGAAACAATGGAAAACAAGACAAGAGTTCTGTTCGTTCATCAAGAAATCACGCCTTATGTGCCAGAGAATCCCATGAGCCTAATTGGGCGTAATCTTCCGCAGACCACGCAGGAAAACGGCAAGGAAATCAGGATATTCATGCCGCGCTACGGCATCATCAACGAACGGCGCAACCAGCTTCACGAAGTCATCAGACTGTCGGGTATGAACCTCATCATCAACGACACCGACCACCCACTCATCATCAAGGTGGCCTCGATCCAGAAGGCAAGGATGCAGATTTATTTCATCGATAACGACGACTTTTTCTCGAAACGCAAATGCCTTGCTTACGACGAAGGCGTTTTTTGTCCCGACAACGACAGCCGATGCGTTTTCTTCACCCGTGGCGTCATTGAGACGGTGAAGAAACTCAACTGGTCGCCCGACATCATCCATTGCCACGGCTGGATGTCGGCACTGATGCCCGTTTATTTGAAACGCGCCATGACCGTCAGGGACAACCCGCTCTACAACGAGTCGAAAATCATCTATTCCGTGTATGACGATGCCTTCGAGGAAACCTTTGCCCCTGGCTTCGAAAAGAAGATGAAACTGCCTGGAATGTCCTCGAAAGACCTCAAGTATTTCAAGGAAACCAACTATGTCAGCCTCACCAAGGCCGCCATCGACTATGCCGACGGCATCACCGTGTGCAGCGAGAAGATCCATCCCGAAATCGAGGAATACCTGAAGACTTGCGGAAAGCCTGTCATGCCTTTCCAAGGCGCCGACAGTTTCCCAAAAGACTGCAACGATTTCTACGAAACCTTCATCGAAGCACAATAAGCGCGGCGTTTTTGAGTTATCATCACCACAGCAAACCCTAACCATTCCATGAGAAAACATCTTATCAAGGTTATCGTCAGAACAGCCATGTTGGTCGGCTTGCTCGCCTTGGTTTTCGCCTCGTGCAAAAAGACCCCCGACACCATCGGCAGCGACCTCATCGACGACAACAATTATATCAACGTGTTGAAAACCGACACCATGCAGATTGAATGTCATGCCTACATCGATTCGATTGGGTCTAAGAACGTCAGATTTGCCCTGCTTGGCGCCATGAACGACCCCGTCTTCGGCTCCACCGAAGCCAGTTTCTACACACAATTCCGTTTTTCCTCGGCGGGACATTTGTTCGGCGATAATGCCGTAGTGGACTCGTTGGTGCTCCAATTGGCCTTGTCCAGCCTCTACGGCGACACCACCTCAATGCATACCGTGCACGTCTTTGAGCTCACCGACACCCTTTCATCAACCGAACCGTATTATTGCTACTCCACCCTTCAGTCCAGCAACATCGACTTGGCCAACGGATACCAGTTTACGCCCCGACTCAAAAACACGAGCACCATCATCGGTGGCGACACCATCACGCAACCTATTGTCCGCATTCCACTCAACAATAGTTTAGCTACCACATTGATACAACTCGACAGCAACTCATACAGCCACCCCGACAATTTCAAGAGCTTGTTCAAAGGCCTCTACATCACTTGCGATGGCGTTGGACAGAATGGTTCCATCTGCTCCATCAACCTAACCAACAACACCTTGACCCGCCTGCAACTCTATTATCACGATGCAGAAACCCCCGAAAACCCGCAACGCTACGACTATTACATCACCTCCACCGAAAACTATTTCAACCACTTCGACCACGACTACACCCTCGGCAGCCCTGAATTTACGCAACAAGTGCTGCAAGGTGAAACCGCGTTGGGACAAGAAACCGCTTATGTGCAAGCCATGGGCGGCATCAGAACTCGCATCCACTTCCCCAACCTCACGCTTTGGAACGACTCCGCTAACCATATCATCATCAACGAAGCCAAACTCATTCTTCCTGCTCCGTCCGACATCGACACCAACATCTTCACGGCGCCGCAGAAACTCGTGCTGGTAGGACTCAACGACAGCACAACCTTTATTATTCCCGACAACTACGAGGGCGATGCCTATTACGGAGGTAGTTACGACGCTACCACCAAAACCGTTGCTTTCCGCATTTCGGAATATATAGAGCGCGTCATCTTGGGCCGAATCCCCAATGTGGGCCTCAGCCTCGGCATCGACGGTGCGTCCTACAACCCCTATCGCTGGATTGTGAACGGCCCTAATGCATCGCAAGGCGAACGTATGCGCGTTGAGGTAACCTATTCTGTAGTTCAGAAGTGAGGAGTTGAAAGTTGATAGTTGAAAGTTGATAGTTGAAAGTTGATAGTTAGGAGTGTGGAGTTAGGAGTTAGGAGTTATAATCTTGAAATCTTAAATTGTAAATCTTTGAATTTTAAATCTTGAAAAAATATGAAAAAAATGATTTTAGCCGCATTGGTTTTGGTCGGGCTGACGTGCTCGGCACAACAGAAAAAGGACAAGGAAACCGTCGTCGTCATCAAGACGAGCATGGGAACCATCAAAGCCAAATTGTATAACGACACGCCGCTTCACCGCGACAACTTCATCAAACTGGTGAACGAAGGCTGGTACACTGGCTCGCCGTTCCACCGTGTCATCAAAGAATTTATGATTCAAGGCGGACAAAACGCAGACGGCCGTGTCGATCCAGGCTACACCATCCCTGCCGAGTTCAAGAGCAACCATTTCCACAAGAAAGGCGCTCTCGCCGCCGCCCGTCAAGGCGACCAAGTGAACCCCAAGAAAGCTTCCAGTGGCTCACAGTTCTACATCGTGCAAGGCAAGGTGTATGACGACAAATGGCTGGATATGTATGAAAACCGTTCGGGCAAGGTGCTCTCGGCCACACAACGCCAAGCCTACAAAACCGTTGGCGGCACCCCGCATCTCGACGGCGAATACACCGTGTTCGGCGAAGTGATTGAAGGCCTCGAAATCGTGGACAAAATCGCCGCCGTAAAGACTGGCTACATGGATGTTCCCACCGAGAATGTGTCGGTTATTTCCGTTACGATTGAGAAATAAGGCAATAAGCTATAAGCCATAAGCAGCAAGCGTTTGTATCGCAACTGCTTAAGGTTTAAGGCCTAAAGCTTAAAGCTGATAAAACAATGAAAGAAAAAGTAGAAGAAATATTATCGCAAGTACTTGATTTCCAAGCAGAAAGCAAAGAAGCTCTGGAAAATTTCCGCATTACCTACTTGAGCAAGAAAGGCATCATCCCTGCCCTGTTTGCCGACTTCAAGACCGTTGCGCCCGAGCTGCGCAAGGAAATGGGCATGAAGCTGAACGAACTGAAGAACGTTGTGCAGGACAAGGTAGATGAGCAGCTGCAAAAGTTTGAAAGCCAAGGCAGTTCGGAGGCCGGATTCGACATGAGCATGCCCGCCAACGAGATGCGCGGGGCTAGGCATCCGCTCTCCATCGTGCGCCGCGACATCAACGAGATTTTCGCCCACCTCGGTTTCACCATCGTGGAAGGTCCTGAAATCGAGGACGACTACCATGTGTTTTCGGCCTTGAACTTCCCCATCGACCATCCCGCCCGCGACATGCAGGACACCTTCTTCATTAATAAGGAGCCGAATGTGAACAAGATGAGCGACATCTTGCTGCGCACCCACACGTCGAGCGTACAGGTTCGTGCCATGGAAAACAGCCAGCCGCCCATCCGCGTCATCGCGCCAGGTCGCGTGTTCCGCAACGAGGCCATCTCGGCCCGCGCCCACTGCATCTTCCACCAAATTGAGGGCCTCTACATCGACGAGAACGTTTCCTTCGCCGACCTGAAACAAACGCTCTACCACTTCGTGCAAGAGTTTTTCGGCGAGGGCACCAAGGTACGTTTTCGTCCGTCCTATTTCCCCTTCACCGAAACCTCAGCAGAGATGGACATTTCGTGCAACATCTGCGGCGGAAAAGGCTGCAACATCTGCAAGCACACGGGCTGGGTTGAGATCTTGGGCTGCGGAATGTGCGACCCCAACATCCTCCTTTCCAGCGGCATCGACCCAGAGAAATACTCGGGATTCGCCTTCGGAATGGGTGTGGAACGTATCGCCATGCTGAAATACGGCGTAACCGCCTTATATCTTTTGTGAAAATGCGAACCCCGAAGGCAAGACTGCTTTCGGGGTTCGGTGTGTAATGCGGAGTAGCCCCACTAGGACTCGAACCTAGATTTAAAGTTTAGGAAACTTCCGTTCTATCCCTTGAACTATAGGGCCGTCGCGAATGACGCGGCAAAGGTACGGCTTTTTCTCAAAACGTCAAACTTTTCTCTAAATTCATTTCAATTCAAGTGCCACAGGACAGTGGTCGGAATGCACCGCTTCGGGCCGAATGCCGACGGCGGCGATACGCTCGCGAAGGCTGTCGGTAACGATATGATAATCAATGCGCCAGCCGAGGTTTTTGGCTCGTGCGCCGGCGCGATAGCTCCACCAACTGTATTGGTTCGGCTCCTTCACCAAATGGCGGAAGGTGTCGATGTAGCCGTCGGCGAGGAAGTCGGTCATCCACTGCCGCTCCTCAGGCAGGAATCCCGACGAGGTGTCGTGTTTTCGCGGGTTGTTGATGTCGATGTCCTCGTGGCAGATGTTGTAGTCGCCCGAAAGCACAAGGTTGGGGCGCGTTTTCCGCAATTCATTGACATACTGTCGGAAAAAGTCTAGCCACTGCATTTTGAAAGCTTGTCTTTCGTCGCCAGTGGTGCCTGAAGGGTGATAAACGCTCACCACCGAGAGGTCGCCAAAGTCGGCGCGGAGGAAACGGCCCTCGTTGTCGTACAAAGGTTCGTCCATCCCGTAAACCACTTTGTCGGGTTCGGTTTTCGTGATGAGTCCCACGCCGCTATAGCCTTTTTTCTGCGCGGGAAACCAATAATGGCGATAGCCCATCATCTCAAAGTCCATCAATGGGATTTGGTCGGGTGTGGCTTTCAGTTCCTGGAAGCAAAGCACATCGGGTTGGTAGTCATTAATCCATTGGAGCAGACCCTTGTTGATGGCCGCCCGGATGCCGTTCACGTTGTAGCTAACGATCTTCATAATGCATAGATTTGGGTGCGAAAATAGGGAAAAAGTTGTTTCTTTTCGCTTTGCGCGTTACTTTTTCCTATTTTAGCCGCCTCAAAACACCTTTAATGCCGTGCTGAAAGACAAGATTAATGGTTGGGTTGACCAACTGAACACTTGGCGTTGCGCCCACATAACCGACCGTCGTTTTATGCTGATTCTCAGCATTCCAGCGGGGTTTTTGGCGGGCGTGGCGGCCATTATCATCAAGAAACTGGCACACGGCATCCGCGATCTGGTCTTCAACGCGCAGTTCAACTACTCGCACCTGCTGTTTTTCGTCTGCCCCGCCATCGGCATCCTGCTCACGATTTTGTTTTGCAAATATGTGCTAAAAAAACCCGTCGGGCACGGCATTCCGGGCATCCTCTACGCTATTTCGAAGAAGAAAGGAAAGGTGGACCGCAGTAGCACTTGGTCGAGCATCGTCACCAGTGCCTTGACAGTCGGTTTCGGCGGTTCGGTCGGATTGGAAGGCCCCAGCGTTTCAACGGGCGGCAGTATCGGGTCCAACATCGCGCAGTTGCTGAAATTGGACTACAAGCACACCATCCAGCTCATCGGCATGGGTGGCGCGGCGGCCATCGCGGCCATTTTCCAAGCCCCCATCACAGGCATCGTTTTTGCCCTCGAAGTGTTTATGATCGACCTGTCGCTCAATGCTTTGGTGCCCATCATCTGTTCCTCTTTCATCGCCATCCTGACCGCCTATTTCTTCCTTGGCCAAACCGTGGAATACCCCGCCGTTATCGCCGAGGGTTTCATTCCGTCAAATGCACTATATTACATCGGTTTAGGACTGTTTGCAGGCTTGGTTTCGGCGTATTTTTTGAAGGTGACTTTCAGCGTAGAGAAACGCTTCCAAAAAATGCAGTCGCCCTGGAAACGCCTGATTGTTGGCGGCTCTTTGCTCGGCATCTTAATCTTTTTGTTTCCAGCGCTTTACGGAGAGGGCTACGAGGCCATCAACTCGGCTTTGCGCGGCGACTACAGTCCTATTTTCGACAATGCGTGGTTTGCACGGTTCAAGGACTTCGACCTCGTGGTCATCATCCTCTTTGCCGGCATGATTTTGCTGAAAGCCTTCGCCACGGCCTTCACCTTCGGCGCGGGCGGCGTGGGCGGCACCTTCGCTCCGGCCTTGTTCATCGGAGCTTTCACGGGGCTTTTCTTCGCCCGCTTGGTGAACTATCTCGGGATTGGCGACCTCGACCCGGCCAAGTTTGCCCTCGTCGGGATGAGCGGCCTCGTGGCGGGTATGCTCCATGCCCCGCTGACGGGCATTTTCCTCATTGCCGAAATCACCAACGGCTACGCGCTCATCGTCCCGCTGATGATTGTCTCGGCCTTGGCCTACGCCATCAACCGCCTGTTTTTCAAACATTCGATTTACACCAATGCCGTGGCCGAAAAAGGCGTTGAGGTGACGCACAACAAAGACAAGAGTATCCTCAATATGATGGCTATCAACCAGTTGATAGAAAACAACTTCAGCACCATCGACCCCGACTGCCTTTTCCGCGACTTGTTGCCGTTGGTTTCCTCGTCGAAGCGCAACATTTTCCCTGTTGTCGATAAAGATGGCTTTTTCTGCGGCCATGTCTTGTTCGACGACGTGCGCAGCATCCTGTTCGAAACGCAATATTACGACCAATCGATTCAGAATTTCGCCGTCCTCCCCGACTACGTCATCCACCCCGAAGAGCCGATGGAGGAGATTGTGCACAAGTTCCAAAAATCGGGAAAATACAACATCCCCGTCATCCAAGGCGGGAAGTATTTGGGCTACATCTCGCGGGCCAACGTGTTTTCTGCCTACCGCGCCATGTTGAGCGAGATTTCGGAGGATTGACCTTTATCTCACCATGCCCACTGGATATACCCGATAATTTTTGTCGAAATAAGGCGATCGCTCATAGAACCAGTTCAGGATCTCGTATTGCGAAAGCGGCTTGTCGGCAGGCAAAGCGGCTTTCCACTGCTGGAATTGCTCGGCCAAAAACGGATCGGCGGCGAGCATTTCCCGAGCCATCGGCTCCATTTTATAGACCTCGAAATACTCCACCCGCTGAAGGACATTGTTGAAAAAGCCCCACTCAAACAGCGAGCCTTGCATTTCGGGTTCCAAGAGATTCATTAACAAGCGGATACCGTTTTGGGTAGTCTTCACCACCGCCGAACCTTTCGGGAAGGTAACCTCTTTGGTGATTTCCTCGGCATCAAACTGCGCCACACGACAGCGACCTTCAGACGGCATAGGCGAAAACAACACATTGTCAAAGCGATAGGTGCTAACTTTCAGCGTCTTTTCCGATTTCAAAAGGTTCATATCGAAGCCGTGTGCCTTGACGATGTCGATAACCTCTTTATATTGTGCTGGGATAATGTACTCCTTGGGCACGACGAGGGACTTTTCGGGACGGGTGGCCCGGAAGCGCATCGTGCGGCGCGTTTCGGGACGGGTGGTGTCGTAGGCATAGTACCAGCCTTCCGTGATGTCGCTGTACACCGTGTCGAAACGATAACCCAAAAAATCCGTCCAAAGCGTGTCATTCAAGTCGGACTGCATATTGATAGCTATCTCTTTGATAGACAAGTCATTCTTCTTGGCTTCGGCGAGAGCGCTCTTGAAGCCTTCCGGGTTGTCGAGGATAATTCTCAACGTTTCGACAATCATGTTATAGGTGGAAAGCACACGGTCTTTATAGGGCTTCAGCATGTGGGTTTCGATCAGGATGCCAGGGCAATTGCGCGCCGTGGTGTAAGCCTCCGAGAACATGGCTGAAAAACTCTCGTCAAACAACGGCGCTGTCGGGTCGCCCCAAGGATGAAACTCGATATAGCGCGTAATGGGAAAGCCTAAATCGGCCATCGCCGTCTTGATTTTGGGTTCCCATACACGGTTCAGCCAATCGCTGATGTTGGGGTCGTAATTACCGAAATCTTCGATAGAGTATGTCGTGACATACTGGTAATCAGCACCATTGGTGGCATGGGTGTCGAAAAACAGGTCGGGTTGCCAACGGTTGAACAGCGCAACGAAGCCGCGCAATTCGGGCGTGTCGAGCTTGGTGAAGTCGCGGTTGAGGTTGAAGCCATTCGCGTTCACGCGCCAGCCCATTTCCTTCGGACCGTTTTGGTTGATGCGGTTGAAAGGCGAGAAATTGGCCAGCCCGTCGGGACTCAAAACGGGGATAAACAGGAAAGAAAAATTCTTCAGCAAGTCGCTGTTCTCCCTGCCTCTCAGCATATTGCGGATGAGCAGGAACATGGCATCCTTGCCGTTCGGCTCGCCCGGATGGATGCACGATTCAACAAGAATGATGGTTTTCCCGCTCTTGCGGATTTTCTTGGGCTTGGTGTAGCCGTTCTCATCAACAATCAGCAGCGGCACTTCACGGCCTTGTGCGGTCGTCGCAATGGTCTGGTAATGCACCTCTTTGAACTGTTTGGCGAGTTGTTTTGCATAGGCGATGGTGCCTTCATAATCGTCTGTTTCCAAGCAGTTTGACTTCTCAAAAGTGGTGGTCAAATCGACGTCTTTGCTGGTGCAAGCCACCATAAAGAAAAAGGCCAATAAAAGCGGTAATAGTCTTTTCATGGATGGAAGATTTAAGCCACAAAAGTATAAAAATTCATCGTCATTTGCCAAAAATCCGTATTTTAGCCCCTTCAAAACTGTAGAAGCATGAACACTTTTTCCATAGGAATCGACATCGGCGGCACCAATACCGACATTGGCTTGGTGCGCAACGACGGCCGTTGCATGGCCAAAAAGAACCTCCCAACCAACAAATATTGCGATGCATCTGTTTATGTATCAGATATTTGCAAACAAATCAACACCTTGATGACAGAAAACGGCGTTGAGGCCATCGACGGCATTGGCATCGCGGCACCTGCAGGCAACTATTACACGGGCTGCATCGAGAATGCCACCAACCTCAACTTCAAAGGCATCATCGACTTGCCGAAACTGTTTCACGAACACCTCGACGCGCCCGTTGTGGTTTCCAACGATGCCAACGCGGCGGCTTATGGCGAACTCGTTTACGGCGGTGCCAAAGGCATGAAAAACTTCATCACTTTCACCTTGGGAACGGGAGTAGGCAGTGGTATCGTGGTGGACGGCCAATTGGTACACGGCAAGACAGGTGGTGCGGGCGAACTCGGCCATGCCATCTTGATTCCCGAAGGGCGCCCCTGCGGCTGCGGGCGCAAAGGCTGCCTGGAAACCTACACTTCGGCCACTGGCATCCGCCGCACGGCCTTGGAACTGCTTGAAGCTACACCCGACTACGACGGCCCATTGGCAAAAGTGAATCCCGACGACTTGACCAGCAAAATGGTGGGCGACGCAGCCCAAAA
This sequence comes from uncultured Bacteroidia bacterium, assembly GCA_902791165.1. GTDB lineage: Bacteria > Bacteroidota > Bacteroidia > Bacteroidales > F082 > Limimorpha. The sequence continues at coordinate 33,192 of CADAVB010000035.1, read as the reverse complement.
CGGCGACCCTTTGGCCTTGAATGTCTTTGAATTGACAGGCTATTGGCTGGGCATCGCTTTGGCCAACGCTGTGGCATTCAGCGGTCCCGAAGCCATCTTTTTGATGGGCGGTCCCGTGAAAGCCGGCGAGATACTGATGAAACCCGTGCGCGAGTCGTTCAAGAAACACTTGTGCTTTGTTTACGACGGCAGCGTGGACGTGCGCGTTTCGGAACTGCCCGACAACGATGCAGCCATCCTTGGCGCGGCAGCCTTGACGAAAGCGCGTCATTAGCGGCTCCTTCATCCCAATTCGCAGACGAAAACAACGATTTGCAGACATTTTTTGCCAAAATCATTTGCAAGTCAGAAAAAAGATGTATCTTTGCAGCCGCAAATGGTACCTTGCCCGAGTGGTTAGGGATCGGTCTGCAAAACCGGGGACGGCGGTTCGAATCCGCCAGGTACCTCACCAAACCTGCTGATTGTCAGCAGGTTTTTTTTGTTGCCTACCCTTCGCAAAAAGACACAAAAAAAGAGCTTCGTTACCGAAACTCTTCCTTGCGGAGCCACATGTCGGACTCGAACCAACGACCTACGCATTACGAATGCGTTGCTCTACCAACTGAGCTAAAGTGGCCTCAAATGCGGCTGCAAAAATAGGAATATTTCACGAAACCAAGCGCGTTTTTTTGAAAAAAGTGGAAAATTTCGTCGCAAACACCCTCCAAATGGCGGTTTTTGCGTACTTTTGAAGCGCATAAAACCCTCTATCGGATGCAAAAAACCAAGACAATACTTCTAACCGCCATAGTGCTGTTTTTCGGGCTTCGAGCTTTCTCTCAGTCTGAATATCAGCAATATACCTATCCCAACGGACAAGTTTCCTCCGAAGGCACTCTCCGCAATGGCAAGCCCGACGGACTTTGGAAAACGTATTACGAGAACGGACAGCTGAAATCCATCGGCAAGCGCACCGACTTCCTCTTGGACAGCACTTGGGTATTTTTTGCTGAAAATGGAGATACTTCGTTGATTATCAATTATAAAAAGGACTTGAAAAACGGCCCAAAATACACCTACAAAGCAGATGAGATTTTGGAAGAACCCTATATTAATGAGGTGCGTTCGGGGGAAGGGAAACGCTACGACCGCAAATGGCGCGTGTTGCAGACGATGAACTTCGTCAATGGTTTCGAGGAAGGTTTTTCGCCCGTTTTCGACACTACGGGACTCTTGAAGGAACTCATCACCTACCGCAAAGGCTTCATGCTGAAGCGCGAAGCCCTGAACCGCTACGACCGCGAGGGCAAGAAACACGGTTACTGGAAGACTTTCTTTGACGACTGGAGCCTGCACACGGAATGTTACTACCGACACGGCCTCCGCGACGGCTTCTATAAGGAATACGACGAAAAAGGCAACTTAAAGAAAATCACCAAGTTCGTGAATGATGTGGAGCAAGTGCTGGAAGGCGACCAAAAGCCGCTCGTCGTCAAGCACGAGTATTATCCCAACGGAAAAGTCAGGCGCGAGGCCTCGTTCCGCGACGGCAAGCGCGAAGGCGTTTGGCGCGAGTTTGACGAGGAAGGCAATGTCGTCAAGTCGCAGACCTACCAAAAAGGCGCGTTGGTGGGCGAAGGCATCGTCGGCATCGACGGCAAACGGCGCGGCGACTACAAGGAGTTCTACCCCGACAGCACCCTTCGCGCCGAGGGTGTTTTCATCGACGGCGAGCGTTCTGGCGAGTGGAAGTTCTATTACCAAAACGGTAAGGTTCAGGAAGTTGGGAGCTACAAAGAAGGCCAACCCGATGGCATTTGGACTTGGTATTACGACAACGGTCAGAAGCAAATCGAGGAGCAGTTTTACAAAGGCCAAGCCAACGGACCTTATAAGGAATACGACACCAAAGGCAACGTCATCGTCAGCGGCAACTATTTCGACGGCATGAAGGCCGGAAAATGGACCGAGCAGATTGGCGACATGCGCACCGAGGGCGAGTTTCGCGCCGACAAGCAAGTGGGCGAATGGACTTCCTATTACGACAACGGCAAAATGGCCTTCCGGGGCAAGTTCAACGCGGGCTATCCCGACGGCGAACATTTCTTCTATTACGAAAACGGTCGGCTGCGCGAAATCCAAAGCTATGCGGCTGGTGTGCGCCATGGCGACTGGAAGAAATACTTGGACACGGGCGAGTTGTATTTCACCGTTACCTACAACCAAGGCGCAGAGGTGAAGTACGACGGCGAGGCGCTGGAAGAAACTGAAATCATCAGATAATGAAAGAGATTCCGTTATTAAAACAAGGTTCAAAAGTGGCCATTGTCGCGCCGGCGCGCTGCGTGACGCCCGAGGAAATGGCTTACGGCATCCAATGGCTGAAAGACCAAGGGGTTGTCCCCGTTTTTGACGAGCGACTTTTCGCCGTGCACCATATCTTTGCCGGTGACGACGCCTTTCGGGCTGCCGTTTTTCAGGAATATATTGACAATGAGGAAATTGAAGCCATTTGGCTCGCCCGTGGCGGCTATGGCGGCATACGCATCATCGACAAGATCGACTTCACCCAGTTTTTGCGGCACCCAAAATGGATTGCGGGTTTCAGCGACAGCACGGTTATCCACGGCAAGTTGCAGCGTTTGGGCATCCCAAGCCTTCATTCACCTATGCCTTTTTATTTTGCCAACAAGATCCCTGAAGCCAAACAGTCTTTATTCAATGCACTGACAGGCAATCCATTGCAATATGAAATTCCTTCAAATCCATTGAACCGCTTGGGCATGATGGAAGGCGAAATCGTTGGCGGCAACTTGTCCGTTTTGATGGGTATGAACGGCTCCGACATTTTCCCCGAAACAGATGGGAAAATTCTATTCATTGAAGAAGTGGACGAGTATATCTATCACGTTGACAGGATGATGCGTGCTTTGAAACGCGCTGGAAAACTGGCCAATCTGAAAGGACTTATCGTGGGTGGCCTGACGCAAATCCACGACAACGCCCATCCTTTTGGCCAAAGTGCCGAAGAAGTGATTGCCGAAGTGGTTTCAGAATATGATTATCCCCTGTGCTTCAATTTCCCCGCTGGGCATTTCGACGACAACCGTGCCTTGTTTTTAGGAACAGAAACACAGTTGCTTGTTAATCAAAACGTCGTTGTTTTCTCGCAAAACTAAGAAGCAATCTTGTCCATCGCTTTCAAGATGGCCTTAAGGTTGTCGGGCTTGGTGAGGTTGAGCCAGTCGCAGAAGGTGAGGCCCATGTATTTTGCCGTCTTTTTCCAGTTGCCTTTGTGGTCTTTCTTGAGCGAGAAAATGTAGGAATTGCTTGTGCCGAGCAGCACTTCCTTTAGGGCACAAACCTTATACACGATTTCGTTGAACAGACTCTCGCTTGTCACGCCTGTCTTGCACTCGATGACGAACAGTTTGTTCGCCTTGATAAAGCACACGTCGAGTTCGTTGTTGTGCTTGATGACGCCGTTGGAGATGTGCACGCCCATAGCGATGTCGTCGGGTTGCAGCACAGATTTGATGAGCGCATAGACGTATTCCTCGAACCAGCCGCCCGTAAGATACTCAATCTCATAGCTTTGCAGCGAGCCTTTCCTTTCGGGGACGAAGCCGATGAAGTTTAGGAATCGGCTCAAATTCGGGATGGCGGTCATGTAGTCCTTGGTCGGGTTTTCCACCTCCGAGATGACGAGGAACTTCCAGTTGCGGTATTTTTCGCGCAGGATTTCCATTACCTGATAGTCGCCGCGGCCGAGCAGGTTTTGCGAAAACATCGTGAACAAATGTTGCGAGAAAGCCGTTTCCTTGACCATTTTGCGAGGTTGGTCCACGTCGCTTTCCAGTCCATAGAGGCCGAAATATTCCTTCAGCGTCATGCGGTGCTTGACGGGAAACACCTCGTCGTCGTTGTCGTAGATACTATGGTCGAAGATGGTTTTAACAATCAGGTTTTCACGTGTTTGCGTGTAGAAAAACAAGGTATCGAACTCCTCGAAAACGTGTTGCACCGAGAGCGTCATGTAACGGTTGCCGCCCGCAAGGTTGAGGTAATACTGTTTGTTGGGAACCAGATTGCCCTTGATGGTGCGGCAGATACGCTCGTAGAGGAACTTGTCCTCGAAACGCCTGACGATGATGCTCTTCACGAGCGTTTCATCAACCTCCAACGCTTTGACTAACACGGGGATACACTTGGCTTCCTCCTCGGCGGAGATGAACAGCAGCTCGTCGCCGTCCTCGTAGTATTCCTTGGTGAACAGATAGGCTGGCAGCGGGTTGCTTTTGTCAATGATATTTACGATGGTTTTGGACATGATAAAAAGAAATAGATGTGCAAAGATAGTAAATATTTTTTATCCGCTTTCTTTTAGATGAGAAAAGGCCTAGGCATCAAGCAAACACCGACGGCGTGTTTGTGGTGCCGATTGGGTGTTTGAAGAATTAAGCCGTAGATTTTGCGGCTTATTGGCCGCAAAAAAATGAAAAACAAGTGGAAAAAGGGTTGGATTGAAAGGTTTTTGTAGTTTTGCGGTTGATAAACTTGATGATGTTTATGGAAAAAACAATCTTCGTAAAATGACCGCCCAATGACCGAACTCCACCCTCTAAAGCCATTTCTCCCTGCAAACGCCAAAGTGCTGTTTCTCGGCAGTTTCCCGCCGCCGAAGAAACGCTGGTGCATGGACTTTTTCTACCCCAATTTCATCAACGACCACTGGCGCATTGAAGGACAAATCTGGTTCGGCGACAAAAACCATTTCGTTGATATGGAGCATAAACGCTTCAAAATGAACGAAATCATAGCGTTTTTGAAAGAGAAAGGCATCGCCTACTTTGACACGGCCACGGCAGTGCGTCGGCTGAAAGACAACGCCTCGGACGCTTTCTTGGAAATCGTCGAACACACTGATATTGAGGCGCTTTTGGCGCAAATGCCCCAATGCCACGCCATTGCCACGACGGGCGAAAAGGCCACCACGGAAGTCTGCGCCTATTACAAAACCGATTCCATTCCCTCGCCCAACAGCCAAATCACGCTGCGGGAAGGACTTATATTATACCGTTTGCCTTCATCTTCAAGGGCTTATCCTTTGGCTTTCGACAAGAAAGTGGAAGCCTATCGGCGGATGTTTGAGGAAGTGTTTGGGATGGGTGTTTAGGCTGGTACATATTACTCCAAAACACCGATTTGGACGACATCAAACGGTTTCTCATACTCCACAAAATCGATAAATAGAGCATTTTTGTTTCTCATAAGTCACAAAATTGAAGAATTTCTATATTTTGTTTCTTATAATCCACAAAATTTTCATACAATGGTGGAATGCCGCAATTGAGCCGCATCGGTCTTGACGAGCAGGAACTCATAAGTGATTATCTACAAAGTGTTTACAATACCATCATCCTTAAGGATGTTGTTGAGAGGGAGGAAATCCGCAACATGTCGCTCTTGAAGAATTTGGTGCGATTCGTCAGTGACAATATCGGCAAGCCATTTTCGGCGACCAATATCGTGAAGTACCTGAAAAGCCAACAAATTGACACCTCTACCAAGGTCATTCTCAATTATTTGGACTATATTTGCAATGCTTTCATCATTCATCGGGTGAGCCGTTACGACATTCACAGAAAGCGTTTGTTTGAAATCAATGACAAATTCTATTTTGAGGACGTTGGCATCAGGAACTCGCTCGTGCAAGGTGGATTAGCCCAAAGCATAGAGAAGATTATAGAAAACGCTGTGTATCTGCATCTTGTCCGTATTGGTTTTGAGGTGAACGTCGGCTATGTGCAAAAGTCGGAGATTGATTTTGTGGCTCAAAAGCAAAATCGGGTAATATATGTTCAAGTGACTTACCAATTGGCTTCCGAGGAAACCATCTTGCGTGAGTTTGGCAACCTGCAAATGATTAAGGACAATTATCCGAAATATGTGGTTTCGATGGATGAACTTTTCGAGAACACAAATTACGAAGGCATACATCACCTTCATCTCAGGAAGTTCCTATTTATGAAGAATTTGTGAATCTATGTGTTTTATTCCACCACAACCTTCCGCCTCGTTGCACCTAATCTCACGACATACAGCCCTCGCGGCAATTCAACCGTTTCCATGCCGTCGATTTCCTTGATCAGGACGAGTTGTCCGAGAGCGTTGGTGATGGTCAGTTCTCCCCTGCCTTCCACCGTGAAACGGCCTTGGGCGGGATTGGGCCACAGCTTAAAAGCCGCGCTTTCCAACTCCTCGACGGCTTCATTGGTAGCAAAAGGAACATAATGTACCAAGCCCAAGTCGGGATTGTCGTATTGGTGTGTGATGTTTTCTTCTATCTCTTGTGCATCTGTTGTGCCCCAATAGTTTCCTACAGCCATGATTTCGCGGTCGGTGTTGTTATAAAGATCATACACCACGCCGCCATTGCCGTTTTCGTGGATTTGGTTATGGCCCCAGTCGTCCTCTGTGCCAAGGTTTACATCAGCAGCGTTGATGACGGTGATGCCCCAAAGGTTGCCAGTGATGATGTTGTTGCGCAAAACGGCCTTGTTGTTTTCGTCAAAACCATAGATGCTGATGCCGCTACCGCCGTTCATCGGGTTGGTTTCTTTGTTGTTGTCAATGAATTGGTTGCCAACGATTACTGAACTCAAGTTTTTTCCTTGCTGGTTGTAGCCGTAACGGTTGTTTTTGACAACATTGTCTTTCATCAAGATTTTGGTTTCGCCCGTTCCCATCAAGTCGGCGATGGCGATGCCGCCCGACCTGTCGTATAAGCCTACAATAGTACAGTTTACGATACGAATGGAATCTTGTGCACCGGGTCCGAGGTTGATTTGCGGCAGATTAGCGTTAGAGGTTACACTGTCGAAAAACAGACAGTTCAGGATTTGCGGCGAGGCTTGTCCGTTGGCAGGTGAACTGATGGCTGCGCCTTCATTGGAAAAAAACTTACAATGGGTGAAAACAGGGCTACAATTCAAGCAATTGACGACTGAAGATTGCGTGAAAGTGTTGAATTTGAGCATTTTGCAATCTTCAAAAATCACATCGCTGCCGATGATTTGGATGCCGCTGAGGGCGGTGAAGTCGCAACGGCTGATGCGGCTCGGTTCGGAGGCATCCTCGAAACGGATGCGGCCGTGCTGGGCATTGACTTGCATACCTATGTAATAATGCAAGTCTTCTTCTTCTTCCCCTTCCACAACCATTGAACCTTTAATGGTGAGCGTGAGGTCGTCTTCGTTGAAGAAGAGCGCTGACGGGGCGTTCTCAACGCTGATATAAAGCCGGTCGGTGGCCGAGATGGTGATGTCGGTGGTGATGTTATATGTGGCATTCGCGTCATCATAAAACACACATCCGACTTCCACAAGGTCGTTGAGGGTGTAGGTCGTGCCGTTGCCGGGACTCACCCATTGTGCGTTCAGCATGAATGAAAACCATGAAGTAAGCCCAAATAATAGTAGGATTTTTTTCATATTTTGTAGGTTTATTACCCTGACCCAAAACCCTGACCCTGACCAGTTTCAACGAGGTTGTTTGGTCAGGGTCAGAGTCAACGGTCAGGGGTCAAAAAATCACTTTTTAATTGCCGCAATGCCAGGCAGTTCCTTGCCTTCGATGGCTTCGAGGAGGGCACCGCCGCCGGTCGAAACGTAGCTCACGCGGTCGGCCAAGCCGAACTTGTTGATGCAGCTCACGCTGTCGCCGCCGCCGATGAGCGAGAAGGCACCGTTTTTCTCGGTGGCTTCCACGATGGCCTCGGCCAAGGCGCGCGAACCGTGGGCGAAGTTGTCGAACTCAAACACGCCGCAAGGTCCGTTCCAAAGCACGGTCTTCGACTTCTTGATGATGTCGGCGTAGAACTTGCGGCTCTCGGGACCGCAGTCCAAGCCTTCCCAACCGTCGGGAACGTTCATCGGATCAACGACTTGCGTCTTGGCGTCGTTGGAGAACGAGTCGGCCACCACCACGTCGAACGAGAGGTAAAGGTTCACGCCTTTCTGCTTCGCCTTTTCGAGGATTTCGAGGGCGAGGTCGAGCTTGTCTTCTTCACAAATCGAGTTGCCGATTTTACCGCCGAGGGCTTTCTTGAAGGTGTAGGTCATGCCGCCGCAAAGGATGAGGTTATCGACCTTAGTGAGCAGATTCTCAATGATTTCAATCTTTGTAGAAACTTTTGAGCCACCCATGATGGCGGTAAAAGGATGTTGTATTTCGTTCATCACTTTGTTCACGGCGGCCACTTCCTTGCCCATCAGATAGCCGAACATTTTGTGGTCGGCATCGAAGTAGTCGGCGATGAGGGCGGTGGAGGCGTGGGCGCGGTGGGCGGTGCCGAAAGCGTCGTTGATGTAGTATTCGCCATAGCTCGCCAGCGTTTTGGTGAACTCTTTCTGCGAGGCTTTGATGGCTTTTTTGGCTTCGTCGTAGCCGTCTTCACCTTTCTCGATGCCGCGCGGCTTGCCTTCTTCTTCGGCGTAGAAGCGAAGGTTTTCGAGCACGAGAACTTCACCAGGTTTCAGCGCGTTCACTTGGTCGGCGGCTTTCATGCAGTCGTCGGCAAACTGGACGGGACGGTTCAGAAGTTCTTCCAAGTGCTTGATAATCGGCTTGATGGAAAATTTTGGGTCGGGATTTTTCTTCGGTCTGCCGAGGTGCGACATCAGTACGACCATGCCTTTGTCGTCCAACACCTTATTAATAGTGGGCAATGCGGCACGCATACGGGTGTCGTCGGTGATGTTGAAGTTGTCGTCCAACGGGACGTTGAAATCAACGCGGATGACCACGCGCTTGTTGTTGAAGTTTATGCTGTCAATGTTTGTCATGTTATTGTTGATTTAGGATTCAAAAATTCAAAATTGTAGGGGGCGAACCTGTGTGTTCGCCCATTATTCATTGGACATTGTTCATTTTTTGTCGGGAACAATCATATTGATGGCTTTGGGAAGAATTTCGAAATCGAAAGGCGAGTTGTTGAGGTTTTCGCCTTCGGTTTCCACCTTCAGCGAGTGGGGCGGATTGGACGTGATGCGGATTTTTTTTCCGCGATAGGTCTGCACCTCCTTGATTTTCTTGACGAAAGCGCCGCTGTAGATATTCTTGACGTTGGCGATGAATTTCAGCATGGAGAGTTGCCTTACCACGGTGACGTCGAGGATGCCGTCGTCGGGCACGGCGTTGGGCATCATCATCATGCCGCCGCCAATGTAGCGACAGTTGCCCACCGAAAGGCTCAGCACATAATCGTCGAGGACTTTTTCGCCATCGATTTCGAGCTGGAGTCGTACGTATTTGTAGTTCATCAAGCATTTGACAATGCCGAGCAGATAGCGCATCGCGCCGCCTTTGCCTTGGCGTTTCATAAGGTTGGTGGCATCGCAAACCATTTCGTCCAGACCGGTGCCGGCGGCATTCAGGAAGTAGCGCACCTGTGAGTCGCCGTCATTGTAATAGGTCAGTTTGCCGATGTCGTGAACAAAAACATGGCCTTTCTTCAGAATTTTAATAACCTTCGGATAATCAATCGGAATGTCGAAAGTGCGCCGCCAGTCGTTGCCCGTTCCGATGGGAAGTGCGCCCATGGTGATTTCAGTGGTGGGAACAACCTCTTGGGTGAAAATGCCGTTGATGACTTCATTGTTGGTGCCATCGCCGCCCACGGAGATAAACTTGCGATAGCCTTTCTCAATAATGGCGTTGCGGACAATTTCGATGGCATGACCTGGATATTCGGTCAAAACATCATCGAATTCAAATCCCTCTTTTACAAGTAATTGCTTTATTTCAGGCCAGTCTTTTCCGCATTTCCCGACCGAAGCCATGGGATTGACGACGACCAACCATTTTGTGTTTTCTTCGTTCATTCAACTCTAAATTTGGGGTCAAAGATAGGGAATATTATGATTGGTTGAGCCAAAATTGCAACAAAGTGTGGTTTTTGTTTTGGCTACAGGGTACCCATTGCAGCCAACTTTACCGTGCCGAAGTTTGTTTTTCGCTGTTTTTTACTAATTTTGCCCTCGTTATGCATCCTTTCATCGACATTCACACCCACGAGGCAAAAACGGCCTCCAACCTAACCCAAATCGTCAATCTCGACTTGGCCCTTCCCTGCCCCAAACAAGGCTTTTTTAGTTATGGCATCCATCCTTGGGCGTTGGATTCGGCTGATTTTCAAGAAGAAAAACCGCTGCAAATACTGAAAGAACGGCTACAGTCGCCTCATGTCGTCGCGCTCGGCGAGGCGGGGCTGGACAAGTTTCATGCTGATTATGAACGGCAAATGAAGGTTTTCGAGCGGCAGATTGTGCTGTCGGAAAACTTGAAAAAACCGATGATTCTTCATGACGCAAAAAGTCACAATGAGATCGTCGCCTTGCGGAAAAAACACCGAGCAAAACAGCCTTGGATTGTGCACGGCTTCAACGGCACGGCACAAGATGCCGCCCAACTCACCCGACAGGGAATTTTTCTTTCCGTCGGTGAAAGCCTGCTACATCCCGACAGAAAAATTTACAATTCGCTAAAAACCATCGACTTAAACTTTCTCTTCTTTGAAACCGACATGGCCAAAATCGGGGTTGAGAAAGTCTATGAAGCGGCGGCGAAATTGCTGGAAATGGATTTGGAGGTTTTGAAAACGAGAATCTTTGCTAATTTTGCACGCATATTCAAATGATTATGGAACACTGGCAAGACAGAACCCGCCTTTTAATCGGCGATGAAGGCATTAACCTCTTGCGATCCAAGCATGTGCTTGTGGTGGGCTTGGGGGGCGTGGGCGCATACGCCGCCGAGCAATTAGCCCGTGCGGGCATCGGCAGAATGACCCTCGTGGACGGTGATGTGGTGAACATCACCAACCGCAACCGACAACTTTTGGCGCTCGAAAGCACCCTTGGTCGCCCAAAAGCCGAAGTGATGGCAGAACGCCTCCGCGACATCAATCCCGACATTGAACTGACCGCAATCAATCAGTACCTGAAAGACCAAGCCATCATTGATTTGATGGCGCAACCCTTTGATTATGTGGTGGATGCCATCGATACAGTGGCACCAAAGGTGTTTTTGCTTTATTACGCCAAGCAAAACAACCAGCGCATCGTGAGCAGTATGGGCGCGGGCGGCAAGTTTCATCCCGAAAAAGTAGAGATTTGCGACATTTCCAAGTCAAACCATTGTAGATTAGCATTTTACATCCGAAAACGACTCCACCGTTTGGGCGTGTTCGACGGCATTAAAGTGGTCTATTCCCCCGAGCCTGTTGATGCCTCTGCTATCATTACAGAAGGCGTTGTTGAGCAAAACAAAGTTTCCAATGTCGGCACTATCAGCTACTTACCTGCCACTTTCGGCGTTTTTTGTGCCTCCGTGGTAATAAATGATTTGTTAGAGAAGTGAACTTTTCAAAAATTTTTCTATTTTTGCCCCCAAAATATCCAAAACCCTATGAAAAGATTTTCTTTATTCCTTGTGATGATGGCCTTTGCCATCGGCCTTACGGCCCAAACTGAAATCACCTTTGATTTCAACGACTACCTTGAAGAAAGCAACATCAACGGACAGCACGGCTGGGTGTCGCGTGTGCACAGCGCGGGCAACGGCGGCAATCCGCTCTACACGGGCTACTTCGGCCCGCGCGGCATGACCACGCCCGACGAAACCATCGGCGTGTTCTCCGTTTGCTCCGGCACCAGCTTCGGCGACATTGCCACACACAGCCTCAGCGAATACGGCTTCGACTTCAGCTCGGGCGGTGTCATCGAGATTGAGTGCGACATGTGGCGCGAATGGTGGGGCGACTTCTTCGGCATCGGCTACGACGGCAACGGCGACGGCGTGGTGCTGCCGCCCATCTTGGGCAACTACGAGCCTATCAGGCCCAACCCCAACAGCACCGCTCCCGACGGCGGCATCTACATGCTGACCACCGGCGTAAACGAAACCAACGCCAACTTCAAAAACGGCGTGGTGCTGCCCAACAACACCTTCGCCAGCACCTTCACCTTCGAGCCGCACCAGCACTGGTATCGTTGGAAAGTTTCCATCGACTTGGATGCCAACAACGGCGCAGGTGCCGTCACCTTGTATATGATACGCGACTTGCCCGGCGGCGAATGGGAACCCGTACCCGAATGTCAAGGCATTAACATCGGCCTGACACCCGGCAGCGGCGACAAGTTTGACCCAGCCATGTGGAACGGCATCTTCATGCTCAACAGCGGCTACGGCGGCTTCGACAACCTCACCGTGCGCCACACCCCCGGCGGTTTGGACGCCCAGTTTATCGAGTTTGCCGAAATCGCCGACCAATTGGTCTATAACGCACCCATCACGCTTGAGGCCACGGCCTCATCGGGACTGCCTGTCACCTTCGAGGTGGCCGAAGGTCCTGCCACGGTGAGCGGCAACATCCTCACCCTCACGGGAGAGGAAGGCACGGTGAAAGTGCGCGCCATGCAACCCGGCGACGGCACACAATGGCAGGCCGCACCCACTGTGACGCGCTCCTTCTATGTCGTCAATCCCGAAAATTATGCGCCTGAAATCACCATCCGCCGACCCTACGAAGGCACCATGGTGTATATGCCTGACTTCGAGAATCCCGTGATGATTGTGCTCAGCGCCTACATCGAACACGGCAACGCCATCAAGTTCGAGGAAGTGAAATGCAACGTCGATGGACAGGAGCTTTGGCTGAAGACCGACTATCCCGACAAGCCTTCTAACGGTTACTGGTACACCACTTGGACACCCTCGGGAGCTGGCACTTACAACATGACCGTCAGCATCAAGCAAACAGGCGGAAAGGTTACAACGGTTTCCAATTCCTTTGAGGTGGTTACCGACTACGATAACATCGTGGTGACGGCCATGAACGGCGACCTGATTGTCGGTCCGGGACAGCAAACCAACTACGGCGAATATGCCTTCCCTACCCATGTGAACGCCTTCAACGCCATCAACCTGCACTATCAGCACAACTGCGTGAACGGCAACTGCGACTCTTACGACCGCGTGGGCTACTGCCGTGTGAAAAACTATCGCGGTGAGTGGGTCGAGCTTTATCGCTACGTTACCCCGTTTGGCGTGCAGTGCGAGGACAACTTGGACGTAACCGATTTTACCTCGCTGCTGCAAGGCTTGGTCGAGTTTGAGGTTTATTGCCAGACTTGGACCGGTAGCGGCTACAACCCAACCGCCATCTTTGAATACACCAAAGGCACACCCGATTATCCTTACGTGGATATGCTTGAGCTGTGGTTTGGCGCTTTCGACTTCGGCGACTACGACAATCCTTGTCCCATCCCGTCGCGCAGGGTCGAGTTTGAGCCAAGTGTCGAGAAAGCCAACCTGCGCCTCGTCACGACAGGTCACAACTGGAGCAGCGGTACCAACGGCAACTACAACACAGGCAACGCTGCCGAGTTCTACGAAGCCACACACAACATCAAGATTAATGGCACTACGGCCTACACGCAACACTTGTGGTGCAACTGCTCGCCCAACCCCGCTGGCTGCCAGCCGCAAAACGGCACTTGGGCTTATCCTCGCAGCGGATGGTGTCCGGGCAGCTTCGGCATGGTGTGGAACTACAGCCTCGACGACTATCTGGCCAACGGCAGCGCCGAGCTGCTCTACGAATTTGACCCGACCTATATCGACGAGTGCCACCCCAACTTCCCCGACTGCGTGACCGGACAAAATAGTTGCCCCAACTGCCAAGACTCCGACAACCCGATTCTCCGTGTCAGCGGCAAACTGGTAACCTACAGTCATTTGACCAACATCCTGCTGAACACTTCCGAACATCCCGACGTGGACGCAGAACCGTTCAATGTGACCATCACGCCCAACCCCGTGAAAAACAACATGACCATCACGACGGACTACGAACAAGGTCGCGTGAGCGTCCACATCCTGAACGCACAAGGCGTTGAGGTGCGTGGATTCAGCATGAAAGGCTCGGCCACCATCGACATGAGCGACCTGCCTTCAGGACTGTATTTCGTCAATGTCATCGGCGGAAAAGTGGTCACCAAAAAAGTGGTGATTGAATAAACCGCTCTTGTATTCCAAAATAAAGCCCGCGCAATTCCATTGAGTTGCGCGGGCTTTGTTTCTTAACGTGTCCAAAATCAGTCTTTCTGGTTGCGTTATGGAACTCCATCGAGTAGTTGGCGCGGCCTGATGTGAGGTTGCGCAAGGCGGTGGCATAACCAAACATCTCCATCAGCGGGACGAAGGCATCCAACTTTTGAGAGCCCTTACGGAAACGCCTCATCGCCTCGATGCGGCCACGACGCTTGTTGACGTCGCCCGTCACGTTGCCGATGTAGTCGTCGGGCGTGTTGATTTCCACCTTCATCACAGGCTCAAGCAGCACGGGGCTGGCTTTCATGAAGGCCTGCTTGAAGCACATCTGGGCGCAGAGTTGGAAGGCCATGTCGCTGGAATCGACGGGGTGCGAGCTGCCGTCCACGAGGACGCACTTCACATCCAAAGGTCCTTTGTTCATGGCCGCAGCCAAACCTTTCTGCACCGAGGGGATGTATTCCTTCGGAATCACGCCACCCTTGGTAATATCGACGAACTCGAAACCGCCGCCAGGATTAGGCTCGAAGCGGATGACGGTGTGGGCAAACTGGCCCTTGCCGCCGCTTTGCTTGGCGTACTTGTAGTTGCACTCGAATGGCGCAGTGATGGTTTCGCGGAACGACACCGAAGGTGCGCCCACCGTAACCGGAACCTTAAACTCTTCCTTCAAGCGATCGACAATGATTTCCAGGTGCAATTCGCCCATGCCCGCGATGATGGTTTCTTCGGTTTCCTCATCGAAATGGGCGCGGAACGACGGGTCTTCGTTGCAAAGTTTGGCCAAGGCTTCGCCGAGTTTGTTGCGGTTCTTCTTGTCGTCGATGTTCACCTTCATTTCGATGACCGCTGGCGGTATATTGATGGATTCCAATAAGATAGGCTGTTTGTCCTCAGCACAGAGGGTGTCGCCCGTCTTGGTGTATTTCATGCCCACGAGGGCTACAATCTCACCCGCGTTGGCTTCGGTGATTTCCTCGCGTTCCTTCGCTTTGATGCGGAAGATGCGGCCCACGCGCTCACTCTTCATCTTGTTGGTGTTATAGACGCTCATGCCATTGGTCAGCTTGCCGCTGAAGATGCGGATGAAGGTCTGCTGGCCCACATACGGGTCGTTGATGAGCTTGAAGGCCAAAGCGGCAAAAGGCTCATTCTCAGAGGGGTTGCGCTGGTAGGTCTTTTCCTCGTTGGCGGGGTCGTGTGCGATGACGGCACCCAAGTCGTTGGGCGAAGGCAGGTAATCGACAACGGCGTCCAAAAGGAGCTGGATACCTTTGTTTTTATAAGCGGCACCACAAAGCACCGGCACCATCATCAGTTTGATGGTGGCCTGACGGATGGCGGACATCAGCTTGTCGGTCGGGATTTCCTTGTCCTCGAGGTAGAGTTCAGCGATTTCGTCGTCCAAGTCAGCGACTTTTTCGATGAGGTTGCGGCGGGCTTCAAGGGCTTGCTCCATCATGTTTTCCGGGATGGGGCCGACGATGCGCTCTTTCTCGATGAAGCGCACCGAGTTCATCTGCACCAAGTCAATCATGCCTTCAAACGTGTTCTCCACGCCGATGGGAAGATGCAGCGGTACGGCATTGGCACCCAAGTATTTATGCATTTGATTAACGACCTCTTGGAAGTCGGCTCCCGTGCGGTCCATCTTATTGACAAAGGCGATGCGAGGCACGCGGTATTTGTCGGCTTGGTTCCACACCGTTTCCGATTGCGGCTCCACGCCACCCACGGCGCAGAACACCGCCACCATGCCGTCGATGACGCGCAGCGAGCGTTCCACCTCAATGGTGAAGTCCACGTGGCCGGGAGTGTCGATGAGGTTGATTTGATAGCCGTTCCATTGTGCTGTGATGGCTGCCGAAGCGATGGTGATGCCGCGCTCCTGCTCCTGTTTCATAAAGTCCATGGTGGCCTGACCGTCATGCGTTTCGCCCACCTTACGGTTCACGCCCGTGAAGAACAGGATGCGTTCCGAAACCGTAGTTTTTCCTGCATCGATATGCGCTGCGATACCGATGTTTCTCAATTTTGAAATACTTTGATTCATTATTTTATTGATTTCCAATTATTTACAAACCTTACACCAGGTTTCTGATTCGGGCTGCAAAGGTACAATAACTTTTCGAACTGGCAATACTTGCGTTTTTTATAACTCAACTTCCCCAATTGTCCCTGTCCAAGCTCCTATAATTAATGGCCTCCGCCAAATGGTCGGTCTGGATGTTTTCGCAGCCGTTGAGGTCGGCGATGGTGCGGGAAACTTTCAGGATACGGTCGTAGGCGCGAGCCGAGAGGCCAAGGCGGTTCATGGCGGTTTTCAGAATGTTGCGGCAAGGCTCGTCAAGTTCGCAGTATTTTTGGATAAGTTGAGAAGTCATTTGCGCGTTGGCGTGGATGGTCGGGAAATCCGCGTAGCGTTCTTCTTGTATCTTTCTCGCTTTGATGACGCGCTCGCGCACCTTCGCACTCGACTCGCCGCTGCTCTTTGACGACAAGTCCTTGTAATCCACGGGGACGACTTCAACATGCAAGTCGATACGGTCCATCAACGGACCACTGATGCGGTTGAGGTATTGTTGCACCATGCCTGGCTTGCAGGTACATTCCTTGTCGGGGTGGTTGTAATAGCCGCAGGGACAGGGGTTCATCGCCGCCACCATCATGAAACTGGCCGGAAAATCGACCGTCATCTTGGCTCGAGAGATGGTCACGACACGGTCCTCCATTGGTTGGCGCATTACTTCGAGAACTGTGCGCTTGAACTCGGGCAGTTCGTCAAGGAAGAGCACACCGTTATGTGCAAGCGAGATTTCGCCGGGCTGCGGATAAGTGCCTCCACCCACCAAACCCGCGTCGCTGATGGTGTGGTGCGGACTGCGGAACGGTCGTGTCCTGACTAATGAGGCATTGCGCCCGACCAAACCCGCCACGGAATGGATTTTGGTGGTTTCCAATGCCTCGGACATGGTCAAAGGCGGCAAAATGGTGGGCATACGCTTGGCGAGCATGGTCTTGCCGCTGCCGGGAGGCCCGATGAGAATGACATTGTGGCCGCCTGCCGCCGCAATCTCTAAGGCTCGCTTGATATTCTCTTGGCCTTTCACATCGCTGAAGTCGAACTCGTAAACCATCTCATTCAACGAGTCTGCCATGTCGAGGGTTTCGGGCTGGATGAGAATTTCGCCGTTGAGGATGGATATCACATCGTGAATGGTTTCCACGCCATATACTTCCAAGCCTTCCACCACGGCGGCCTCGCGGGCGTTGGCTTTGGGGACGATGAGGCCTCGGAAGCCGTCTTGTTTGGCCTTGATGGCAATGGGCAGCGTGCCCTTGATGGGGTTGAGCGTGCCGTCGAGCGAGAGTTCGCCCATGATAACGAACTGCTCCAAACGGTCAGCGTTCACTTGCTCCGATGCGGCCATGATGCCGATGGCGATGGGCAGGTCGTAGGCCGAGCCTTCCTTGCGGATGTCGGCGGGCGCCATGTTGATGACGACTTTTTTGTGGGGGTAATAATAGCCCAGATTGGTGATGGCGGCCTCAATGCGTTGCTGGCTTTCTTTGACCGCGCTGTCGGGCAGGCCGACAAGAAAAAAATTGATGCCTCTGTCGATGTTCACCTCAATGGTGACCGTAATCGCGTCGATGCCGAAAAGGGCGCATCCGAATGTCTTTACTAACATGATTGTGGGGGTTTTAGGGGGTTATTGTTTGTTGTTTTCTTTGTTTGTTCTCGTTTTTTTTCGGCGAAATGGCCTTGATTTGTAAAAATGTTGTAATTTTGCGGGCAGAAAACCAGTCAGGGGCAGCGTTCCAAACTTTTGCGAGGTAACGGATTACATGACTGGCTTTTTTTATTTCACCTCAATCTTATTAATGCAGTATTGAACATGCTTTCCACTTGTCATGACCCCAATGGTAAGCTTTACTCTGAAATTCATATAATCTATTTCGCTATCCGAAAAATCATAGTATAGGAGAATCATGTTCTTATACCCATTCC
The DNA here is from genome assembly GCA_902791165.1 of uncultured Bacteroidia bacterium. Lineage (GTDB taxonomy): Bacteria > Bacteroidota > Bacteroidia > Bacteroidales > F082 > Limimorpha. Next base: position 15,083 of record CADAVB010000035.1, on the reverse strand, counting down.
TCTTTTGCTCTCCTTCTTTCCGTGAGACGAACATAGGAAGGTTTTCCATTGGTTTAGCATCTTCGACAACTTTTTTCAAATATTTGACCGCATAAGTTGATTTCCAATTATGCAAGGCTTCACGGACGGTTTTCTTGTCACTTTCATTTTTTACAATAAAAATGTCTGCTTTCAAGAACTTGTTTCTGATGAAATTGGAATTATGTTCTCGTTGCAATTGTTTCCATAGTTTTTCGTAATAACTCATGATTAGAGCAAATCTTTCTTGGCTCCGTTTCTTCTCCGTCGGGATGCCTTCAATGTATTCAGGTATTTGCATAACAATAGCATTAATGGGTTTCTCGCTGCAAAAATGCAAAACCTGTCAAGACCAAGCCGTTGATTAAACATTTGTAGTCGTTTGTAGTCGTTTGCTGTCGGTTTTTTCATTGATTGTCAATCAAAAACAGTTTTCAATGATTTGAAAAACAAACAAAAAAATCCCCCGACCCGCAGGCCGAGGGATTTCCTGTTTTCATCGACATGAATTGCCGCGAATCAGGCACGAATTGCCATCAATAATTCATGAAAAATTCGTGGTTCATTCATGGTAATTCGTGTGAACATCAATTATTCCACCACGACCTTTTGCGTAGCGCCGTTCAATTTCACGAAATACATTCCTTGGGGCAACGAGACGGTTGTCGGTCCATCGATTTCCTTGACCAGCACAATCTGGCCGAGCAAGCTGCTTACCATCATTCTTCCCGTGCCTTCCACCGTGAATTGGCCTTGGGCTGGGTTGGGATAGACATGGAACGAAATCTCGAGAATTTCATCCACTGCAAGGTCTATCGTCACAATGACGGGGAAGCCGCCATTGGTGTTGTTTTCATCCAAAGCCCACAATTGACCTGTGCCCAAGCTGTTGAGCAAATCCACGAACTCTTGGCTACGCATATAGTCCTCGTCTTTCGGCTCGCCGTATTCGCTTTCGGTGCAGGTGCTGGTAAGGTAGTAGCAGCTTTCGATTTCAACACTACCATATCCCACCAAACATCCCAAATTGTTGTCGCTCTGCACCGCGCCAATGGAATAGCAGTTGCTGATGCTACGCGTCCCCATAATAGTTATTCCAACCAAACCTCCGGCCGAAGTTTGGGTAGAGTTGTCACCAACAGCCGTAACGCCGCCAGAGTTATAGCAGTTGCTTATGGTGCCGCTATGCATCCATTCTCCCATAATGCCTCCGGCTGACTGGCCCGTAACGTTCCCTTCATTGTAACATTCGACGATTTCATACGCACTAAAGGCCCCAACGATTCCGCCAGCCTCATACGTTCCGTTCACCTCGCCTGCATTGTAACAATTATATACCTTAAAGGCTTTGATTCCTACGATGCCGCCGCAAGAACCTCCCTCAATCGTGGCACCATTCCAGCAACGTGAAACCAAAGTGTTGCTGCCATTTCCCACAATGCCTCCGGCACTGCCTCCTTTGATGTAGCCATTTGTGACAAACACATTCTCGATGACAGCAGGATGATCACTGTCAATCCCAACTGCACTGCCAAACAAGCCTGCATAATAGCTTTCGTTATCCACATAGATATTGGAGACGCTGTGTTCTCCGCCATCAAAGTGCCCTCGAAAACTGGTGTTTGGAAAAAAAACATAACCACTTTGCCTCCCCCTATCACAACCGTCTTCATTAAACCATCTATCCCCTAATCCGATGGGAATCCATTGTTGGTCCTCACTTCCATTCAAGTCGATGTCGGTGGTGAGACGGAAGTGTAGGCCGCAAGTCTCGAAACCTTTGTTGACCATATAGGCCAAATATGCCAGATGAGCTGCCGATTCAATCAAATAGGGATTGTTCTCTGTTCCTTCGCCGCGTGTCCAGAGGGCGCGGTTGCCGTCCCAAACGCTGGTTTGGGCCACAGCGGTCATGCCCGTCAAAACGAGCATCATCACGATATATATCTTTTTCATTTCGTTCATTATTAAAAGGTTAGACACTCAGTTTATTTCGCAAATCTGTTTTCAAACAAGGCTTTGATGTGGTCGATGAACTCGCCTTTGCGCTCCATGGCCGATTGGCTGTTGTTCTTCCAAACGGTAATCATGGCATAGTCCAGCTCCTTCATGCCGCCAGCGGGGAAGTCGAAAGGACCCACTGAAGCCAAGCCACGACGGTCGCCAGGGCCGAAAGGATTGTATTCGTATTCTGGGAACAAGTCCGAATAATTCTCAAAACACTCTTCCTCTGTCCAGTATTTACCGTCGGTGTTGTAGCCGTCATTAGGCGCGATGCCGCCTGTGCCAATGTTGTTGGGGTCGGTGTCGCCAGGGAACATAAATTTGCACTCGGGGCCAACAGGATCTATATGTATTTCTGTGGGTTCACCTCCCTCCCATATATTGAAGGATATTGGATATCCCATAGCGCCATATTGCAAATGCGACCCGTCTTTCCAACGGCTCTGAAGATAATTGTAGTAATCTGGAGCAATTGCTGGGTCACCATAGATTCCACTAGAATTATTGTGATACATAAATCCCGTCATTCCTAAACCATCGGGGCCGTTCAGCACGGTGAGCACCTGCACGGGCCAATTGTCACCATAGGAATTTGGTTCACCATTGCCATCGATGGGGTAGCCATTGTAGGCAAAACAGGAATTGCGCTGCACATCGCAGCCCACAAAATCGTCCCAGCTGTAACCAAGATCCCAATCCGTCCAAAGGCCAAGATAGGTGCCATGATAGTTGTTGGCCGAGCGGTTAAAGAACTTGTAGTTCACAAACACGGTGTTGTTCAGTGCCTCGTCATTCGGGGAATTGAAACCATACACCATGGCGTGAACCTCCAAATTAATCGGAGTTCCTGCCGTTTCTGTATGTTCTCTATAGTCATTGAAGATAAAGAACAGACATTGGTCGCCCTTGATGTCAGGATAGTCGCCGTCGGTGGGATTGTAGCGACCGTCGCCGTTCACATCCACGAAAGGCGCGAGGTTGTTGGCATAGCCATCATCGCCGTGGGCTGGCCAAGTCAGGATGTCTTCAGGGATTTGATAGCCCGCATTGCCGTAGTTGGCGACAAACTGGTCGATTTCGGCGCGGGTGAGGTTCCAAACGTGATGGAATTTCATCGAAGTCTTCATATCAATGGAGCCATCCACCGTCGTGAGCGGCCCCGACCAATAATCATCCACCCAGCCAAACGCACCATACATTTGCCCAAACCTTTTGGCGGCAATATGTAAACTGTCGCTGGCATCCAGACCGCCAAACCAAAGCGCGTGTTGAAAGATGGTCTGCTTGCTGCTGCCGGCTGGCACTTCCCAAGTGGGGCAGTTGGGTGGAAGCGGATTACCGTTTTCATCGTAACTCTCTTTTTGAGGGACGAAACAACTGCCGTCGCCAAGAATGGTAGGATACACATTGTTGATCTCGAGGTGCGAGATGGGTGGCTGCTGCGCCACCGATGCCAAGCCTGCCGCGCTTAGCATCATCAGGAGTAAACATTTCTTTTTCATGTTTTCCAATATTTAGTGAATAATTAGTGAATTGTCGTCAAATGCAGGCTGGCGGACTGTATTCACTAAAGCAACTGGAAATCCGAGAAAAGAAAGAAGGCGGAATTGTCCTTGGTTTGCTTATTTTAGTGCGGGCATCTGGTAAGGCCTTGTAACAAATAAGGTAAAAACAATTCTCGCCTTTGGGCGAGAACTTTCGCGAACCTTATTCCCGTTACTCAATTTACCAGATTTCGCACCAGAGAATAAGAGCGTCAGCTCTGTGTATGTCTATGTGTTAGTGTTCTATTCTTTCGTTTGTTGGGTTGTTGTTTACGGGGGCAAAGATAGGGGTTTTTGAAATAGAAATGAAAAAAAAGGTGATTATTTTCAGGAAAACTTGGTTGCTATTGGGATTTTTTGTACTTTTGCAGCAAAATAACAGTACACACATTCCAAATGTAAATCAAGAGGTAGTGTAGAGTGCTATGGATTATAACCGACGGACGGGAAATGCCGGATAGCAAGCCCCTCAGTAACTCCGTCGGTTTTTTTATGTGCTTATCGCAGTAATACAATACTGTATTTTCATTCCAGTTTTCTTTTTCACGCCAACGGTTAGTTTTGCTGTTCCTATGCCAACTAACGGACATTCCATTATAATCATTTCTGAAAACTCGCTCTGGTTTTTGATTCCAAGTTTTGCTGGCGTAGGCTCACCAACTTGACAGGCGTTCTTTAGAATCAAATCAAGTTGCAATACTGCTAAAGTCGATAGATACGATTTGGCTGCATGACGCATGGTTATAAGCCGCTTTTGAAGGATTCGCTTCATACCAGCATCTGTACACATTTGAAATAATGGCCTCTCTTGCCTTAATGTCTTCTCTTGTGTTCCCAACAGGAACCTCAATGGTTTTGTTGTCTTTTGCATCCATAACAATAGTATTAATTGGTTTCTCGCTGCAAAAATGCAAAACCTGTCAAGACCAAGCCGTTGATTAAACGTTTGTAATCGACTGTAGTCGTTTGCTGTCGTGTATATTGTTGATTTTCAAATAGAAACGATTTTTCGATGATTTTCAAAAACAAACAAAAAAATCCCTTTGGCCGAATGTACAAAGGGATTTCCCCTGTAGGGACACACCGCGTGTGTCCGTTGTTCGTGTTTGCGGACGCACGCGGTGCGTCCCTACATGGCTTCGCCACCTCAATCCCATTCTGTGATTCTAACTCGTTGGTTTTCAATAGAATCGTTGGACTGCTATTTTTGAGGGTTTGTATAGGGCAAATGTAGGGACTGTTTTTGACATGGCGACAGCCATCATGCAATGGATTAGTGGGCATTTTGCAAAGTGTTGCTTTGCAAGTGGCTGAACTACATGGCGTTTTTGGTTTGGCGATAGTGTTGCGAGAGGTCGGCAAAGAAGTCATGACGTTGGTTTTCAAGCATGAAAAAAGCGTGGAATTTATTTCTTGCTTGAAGTCCAGGGTTACCACGCCCTATATAGTCTAACAAGTCATCCCACGCCGTGCCAAACACGGCATTAATAACTTTCCTTGACTATAATAGTGTATTTTATCTTTCCTTGTATAATCTATCTGGTGTTGAACTTTGCGCAAAACTACAAATTATTTCCCAAAACAAGGTCGTTATATCCGAAAACCACCTCCAAACCAAACGTTTTGAAATAATCCTTCACCTCTTTTTCATCCCATTCTGTTGCCGCCAAAATAAAATCGCCGCCCCAAGCGCCCAAGGATTTCAGCACGCCTTCGAAGTCGGGGAAACGCTTTTGAATGGGTTCCTGCCCGATGCAGCGGGCGATGATGCGCTCGTGGCATTGCATGAGCAGGCCGAACTCGTCCAAATTCTGGCATCTTGGCACGGAGCGGCTGATGTCCGAAACAGCTTCTATATCTTTCTGTAAATCAATGGGATTCGCCTTCTCCAAAAACGCCTTGATTTCCTTGGACGAACTTTGCTTTTGCCCTTGATAGACGAAAAACAGATGCTCGGCGAAAGGCGGGTTAAAATCGACGATTTCAACCATTGGTATAGGCGTTTCGACAGGCTCAACGCCCTTAACTTGTTGAGGTCCCTGAGCCTGCCGAAGGGCCGATTCTAAATTAACAAGTTGATAATAAATCGGTCCTTCCGCTGTAGCGCAGGCGAGGTCATAGCCCGAGCCGCCGAAGGTCAGTTTCAGCAATTCGTAGGGATTCACTTTGGCCCATTGCGCAAGGTTGGCGATTAATGTGGAACTGCTGCCTAAGCCCCAGTTTGGGTCAAAATCAAGGCGGGTGGTAAACTTTATGTCGTTTCCTTCAAAAGCCTTGGGACTCAACTGCTTGACGGCTAAGAGGATTTGGCTCAACCGCATGGCCTTGTCAGGGTCATCGGCCGAGATATTTACCAGATTTTCTCGGTTCAAGGTCACGGAAAACCATTTCCCTTCGGGTTGCCATGCTTCCCAATGGAGTTGATGATTGTCGGATTCAAGTTTCTCTACTTCAAGGCTTTGTCCTAATTTCAATGGCAAAGCCAAGGCCAAGGCACCTTTCAGGACGAGGTATTCGCCTGTCAGGAGGAATTTTCCGTGGGAAAAATGGCGGCTCATTTTTTCAGGGAGTCTAAGAATTGTTCCACCGCCGCATACGACACCGTCTTGTCCTTAAAGTATTCCCGCGCCTTTTTCTTGTCTTCTTCGCTGGCATTCAACTGGTTAAGGATGTTGTTGAGGTGCATCTTCATGTGGCCTGCCTGAATGCCCTTGGTGGTCAAGGAGCGCACGGCGGAGAAATTGTTGGCCAAGCCCATCGTGGCGGCAATCATCATCAGTTCGTTGGCGGTTGGATTGCCCAAAAGTTCAAGGGTTTTCTTGGCCAATGGGTGCAAACTCGTGAGTCCGCCAACGGTGCCTAACGCCATCGGCACCTCCAACTCGAAGTGGAAAATGCCGTTGTCAATCGTGGCTGTGGAAAGGCTCTCGTAATGCCCGTTGCGCGAGGCGAAAGTGTGTCCCGCCGCTTCCACAGCGCGGAAGTCGTTGCCCGTGGCGATGACCACCGCATCGATGCCGTTGTAAATTCCTTTGTTGTGCGTCGTGGCGCGGTCGGTGTCGATGTGGGCAATATCGACAGCCTTCTTGAATTTCTTGGCGTATTCTTCACCCGAAAGATGTTCGTCGATGCCATCCAATTGGTTGACAGGACATTCCACCCAAACCTTCACGCGGCAGTCGGGCGTGTTGTTCGAGAGGATGGTCATAATGATTTCCACCTTGCGGAGGTCATCGGGCAGGTCGTTGCGCTCGGCGAAGAAATCTTGCAGGCTGTGCCCAAACTGTTCCAAAACAGAGTTGATGAAATTGGCACCCATCGCGTCGCCCGTGGCAAACTCCACGCGAATCTGGTAATAGTCAGGGATTTGCGCGCTGTAGTCGATGAGTTGCATCGCGAGGATGCCACCGCCGCGCTTGCGCATTTTCTCGGTCATGGCATCGGTGTCGGCCAACAGGCGCTTTTCGATTTCGGGGAACAAGGCAAAGAGTTTTTCCTTCTCGCCGCTCCAGCCGAAATGCACCTGCCCGACCTTGCGCACATCTATCACTTCGGCGTGAAAACCGCCTCTTTCGCCCCAGAATTTGGCCGCTGCCGAAGCCGCCGCCACGACAGAGCTTTCCTCGATGACCATCGGCACGACATAATCGTTGCCGTTGATGGTCACGTTGGGCGAAATGCCGTAAGGAATGAAGAAATTGGTGATGGTGTTCTCGCTGAACTCGTCAAACAATTGCTGCTGCTTCGAGTCGGAGTGCCAATAGCTTTTCAGCAGGCTGATGACCTCGCCCGGATTCTCGAAATAGTTGGCAATCAGCTTCAACTTCTCTTCCTTGAGAAGCTTAGAGAAGCCTTTTTTTATGCGTTCGCGAGTGGCCATTTATTTGCCAATTGAAAAGCCCATGTCATTCCATCGGGGAATCTATGGGCTTTTTTATCTTGTTACCATTCTTCCTCTTCAATCTCTTTCTCGGGCACGAGTTTTTCCTCAAACTGCTTGCCCCAGTCTTCGCCGAAAGCAACGATTTGTTGCAGATAGCTATCCCAAATAGGCTGATACTGAGGGTCTTCCTTGTCCATCCATTCTTCGCAAGGATGGTTCGATTGGGTTTTCTGCATGAAGTCGGTGAGAGTGTAGCGCACGCGGCCTTCGCGCACTTCGATGGTGAAGCGGTAGGTAATCCAAGGCCATTTCGACTTCACGGGGTCGCCGTTGTCGAGTTGAATCTGGTGCTTGCCTTTCATCGTGCGGCCGTCGTTTTGGTTGAGCAGCGAGGCAGGACTCTTGTAGTAGGAGTTCATGAATCCGCTGAAAATGCGGTTAAACACCTCATCTTCAGAGCCTACGGTGTTGATGACCTTGCGGAAAGTGATTTTCTCGGTTTTGGGGTCAATCGGGAGGTTCGACTGGGCAAAAGTGACGGTCGCGAACAGAACGGCGACGAATAACAAAGCTACTTTTTTCATTGGTTCAAATTTTTGACAAAATTAGTAATAATTTGGTTTGTTTTTGAAAATACGGCCCAATACCTGCAAATTTCAGGCCAAACTCAAAACGGGACGAGTTGCGAGTCGTCGGAACACTCGATATTTTTCTGCGGATTGCCCTTGTAATACAAGGTGGAGCCATCGGTGAGCGTGCCGTCAAGGATTTGTGTGACAAAAACCGTGGCCACCGAGCCGTCCGACAGTTCCACTGTCATGGCCCCGACTTCGGTTTCGGCCATGTTCAGGATGCAGGCATCGGTCAAACGAAGGCTGGCTTGGCCGGAAGTGCCTTTTCCGACGAAGCGCGAAGCGTCGCCCAAATCGATTTCGGTGTTCTCCGTTGCGACAAGCTCGCCGTTGAATTGCGATGCGTCTTCCAAAACGGCCTTGAAACGGTTTCCAACAAACTGTAAACCAGTCATTACTGAAGCATCATCCAACTTAATCAGGCAGCTTTCGCCTTCAATTTCGAGGCCGTGGCAGCGCGAAGCCTCGGCAAGGCTGATCTCGGTTTCATGGCCTTGAAGAATGCCCTCGCAGCGCACTTGGGCTGCATCTTGAGCCTCCAACTTGTCTAAATGCGGCGTGTGAACGGTGGCGCGAAACACGGAGTTGAGGGTAGGATAAACCTTCGTCGTGAATCCAACCTCGAGCTTTGTGCCTTCCATGCGCACCTTAAGGTAAGGTTCCAAATAGGCTGAATAGTCCACCTCCACATAGGTGACGGTGTCGGCCACGAGGTGCAGTTCCCAAGCGTCGCCAACTTCAATCTGCCGAAGGTCGGCGTTCTCGAATTGGGTTTTCTGCTTGAGGGTCATGTCGAGGTCTTTTTTGCAGGATGACGTGAAACAGATTGTTACACAGAGGATTAAGATTGCTTTGATTGCTTTCATGTTTCAAATTATTGATGATGATAAGGTTCGCCCTTCAAAATGGTGAACGCACGATAGAGTTGCTCGACGAAGATGAGCCGCACCATCTGATGACTGAAGGTCATGGGCGAGAGCGACAGCTTGGCGTTGGCGCGGGCATACATCTCGGGCGCAAAGCCATACGGACCGCCGATGACGAAAACGAGCCTTTTCACGCCCGAAGCCATCTGTTTCTCAAGGTTTTCGGCAAACTGCAGCGAACCGAACTGCTTGCCGTTCTCGTCTAAAAGAACGACATGGTCGGAGGGTTGCAACTGGCTCAACAGAAGCGAGCCTTCGGCCTTTTTCTGTTGCTCTTCGCTGAGGGTTTTGCGGTTGCGCGGGTCGGGCAGCTCCTTCATCTCGAACGAGGCATAATGGTCAATCCTGCCTACATATTTCTTGATGCCGGCCAAGAGGTGGTCTTCGTCGGTTTTTCCGATGACGAGCAGCAGAATCTTCATGGCCGAAACGCACGTCAGTTTAAGATTTCGTAGTGCCCAATCTCGTATTGGATGGGGTTGCCTGCAACGTAGTATTCGCCAGGGCGCAGCACCTTGTCGAAAATGTAGTATTGGATGAGCACGAGGTCTTTTCCCTCGTTGATGAGGCCGTAAATGCGGTCGTGGTCGATGGGGTCGAGCGGATTGCCGTCTTGATCAACAAGGCCTTCGATTTCGCGGATGGTGGTGTTGATAATATTCTTCTCAAAGGTAGTCAGCTGCTTAGTGGTGCCTTCCTTGGTGGTCAAGGTGATGCGGTGCAAGAAAGGCGATGAAGTGATGGAGTCGATTTTTTCTGGTGCCATAATGCTGTTGAGCAGCGACTCGAAGCGGAGGTCGTTGAACGACGACAGCAGGTTGATGACCTTCAGCGTGTCGTAGGGAAGCTCGGTGTTGTCGGCCAGTCGGGTCAGCTTGTATTCGTGGCGTCCTGTATTGTCGATGCGGAAATTCGACTGCGGCTGACGGTTGAATTCGATGGTCACCGATTGGATGTCGGCCAGCGATTCTTGGAAGATGTCGTGGTCGCGCCAATCGTCGGGATTGGCAGTGAAGCGGGTCGAAACGAAGCCTTTGAAACTGGGGATGTAAACGATGTAGGCTTTGTCGGAGCCTTCCTTCAGCATAAAAGTGCCGCTGCTGTCCTTGGTGGCGTCGCCCACATAAAAAACTTTGGTGCGCTTCTCGTGGTTGAACAGCTTGATGCGGTTGAACAGGTTGATGCGCGGCTGGTTTTGGTAAACTTCGACCTTGGTGCTGTTGGAGGCCAGTTGCTTCACGATGTTGTCGTGACTGGCACGCGACACAGGCATTTTGATGCGCACCTTATAGAGGGTGCTCAAGAAATAATCCACCTGCTTGGCATGGGCTTTATAGCTTTGGTTGAGCAGCCAACTTCCGTCGGGTTGTCGCTCCAGCAGCGACTCACGGTCGTTGCGGTCGGCAAGGTAGAACTTGGTGACCGAGGCGGTGTCCCACACCATGAAGTCGGCAGCATCGCCCTGCAAAGTGGAAAGATAACGGTTGTTCCAAATCAGCAGGCCGGCGATGACGACAAGCAGTGCAGCGATGATAATGGTGATGCGGTTGTTTTTCTTCATGGATGCTTATTTTTTACTATACTTTCTTTTTCTAATGAAGGCCAACACAAAACCCAAGGCGATGATGAGGGCAATGGGCAACAAAGTGTTCAAGAGCTGCCACTTGCTGCGCTCTTGGTTGATTTTTGCAGTATCCAACAATCTGATTTTCAGTTCTCTTGAACGGATGTCGATCAAGCCTTCGCCGTCCACGAGATAGCTGATGCAGTTTTCAATAAATTCCTTGTTGGCGTAGGTGTTGCCAGTGAATTGGTCGTAACCCAAGGCCAAGGGCATTTTGCGCTTGATGTCAATTTGGTTGCGGATGAGGTCGCCGTCGGCCACCACAATCATGGCGGTGGGACTGCTTTCTTCCTTGAATTTCATCTCACGGCTGTCGATGATTTCTTGGGGGATGCGGTTGGTGTAGAGCGAGGGGAAACTGCCTTTGAGCAGGTAAGCCACGTTTTGACCTTTCGAGGTGAAGAAGCGCTTGTCGGGGGTCTGCCGGAGCATGGCCAGGCTGATGAAGACGGGCGTTCCCGAAACTTTGGTGTAGTCCGATGTCTTCAAAAGTGGGATTTGGCTGATGCCGTTGGCCGAGGTGGTAGGCTCGATGGAGCTGACGAAGTCGGCCTTGATGGCGTTCATGTTGCGCACCATGGGATGGTTGGATGCGGCCTGAAGCAGGGGGAAATAGAACCAACGGTAGTATTCCAACTGGGGTTGTCCAGCCACCTGACCAGTACGGATGGGCAAGGCAGCGCAGGTCATGTCCAACAGCAGGTTGCGGTTGAGGCGAACGCCGTATTTGAACAGCATATCGTCCAAATTGAGGTCTTGCTCGATGCCGATGGTCGATTCCTGGCTTTGCAGGCTGTCCATGGTGGCATAGACAGGCTCCACAAGCCACAGCACCTTGCCGCCGTGCATGATGTATTGGTCGATGAGGAATTTGTCCTTTTCGTCGAAAGGCTGGGTGGGCTTGGCGATGACGATGGCATCGTAGGAAATGAAGGCTTTGACCTCCACGTTTTCATCCTCGTTTTGGGTGCGGTGCATCAGCGCGTCGATGCGACCGTCGATGTTCACGCGATTCACATTGTAATGCTGCGAAAGGCTTTGCATGATGTCGAACACCTCTTGCTCGCCCAGTTCGCCGTGGCCTTCGATGAAGGCAATGCTGGGCTTTTTGAGTCGGGTTACCTTTTTCACCGCGTCGATGAGGCGGAACTCCAGGTTCTGCATCGAGGCGTTCAGCGCGTCTTCCGACGACTGCCCATTGACGTTCTCCAACAGGTCGATGGCAATCTCGGTGTCGTTGCGGTAGCTCACCAAGGCTCCAGGCCAAATAATCATCTGCTTGGTGGAGCCGTCGGCGTTGCGCACCACCATGTCGGTGGGGTTGAGCCCCGACTGGTAAAGCTGCTTGTAGGTTTCGTTGCGCTCGTTGGGGTCGTTGCTCTCCGAAGGGTTGATAAACTCGTAGTCGATGTATTTGGTGTAGGCCCTAAATTCGTCAAGCATTTCCTTGGTTTCGCGGCGCAGTTTCTTGAATCCGGCCGGAAAGTCGCCTTCCAGATAGACCTTGAAATACACATAGTCGTCAATGCCTTTCAGGATGTCTTTGGTGGTGCTCGAAAGGGTATAGCGTTTCTCACTCGTCAAGTCGAATCGGGTGAAGACAAATCGGCCTATCACGTTGAGCACCACGACGATGACCACGGTAATTAAGAAGCTGATGATTTGGCTTTTCTTGTTGTTCTTGCGTTGGTTTTCCATAGTTATTCCTCCTTACCATTTGCGGCTCGCAAGAACCAGTTTTGTTGCACTCAAAAACAGGGCGATGACGCTCAAGAAATAAAGCACGTCGCGTGTGTCGATAACGCCTCGGCTCAACGAGCTGTAATGGGCGCTCATGCCCAACTGCTGGATGAACAGATCGACCTTGCCGAACAGCGAAAGCGAATAGATGAACTCGAAGCCGATGAGCAAAAATCCGCAGAGGAACACCGACAGGATGAAGGCAAGAATCTGGTTGTTGGTCAGCGAACTACAGAAAATGCCGATGCTGACAAAGCTTGCACCCAACAGGAACAATCCGATGTAGGAACCCCAGATGCCACCCGAGTCGAGGTTGCCAACGGGAAGCCCCAAACGGTAAACCGAGAAGTAATACACCAAAGTGGGCAGCAGCGAAAGCAGCACCAATGCCACTCCCGCCAAAAACTTGGCTCCGATAATCTGCCAGTCCGACAAGGGTTTGGTGGCCAACATTTCGATGGTGCCGGTGCGATTTTCCTCGGCAAAGCTGCGCATCGTCACAGCGGGAACGAGAAACAAAAACACCCACGGCGCCAAAATGAACAGGCTGTCCAAATTGGCATAGCCGAAATTAAGCACATTGAAGTCGCTCTGAAACACCCAAAGGAACAGCCCCGTGATGAGCAAAAACACCACGATGACCATGATGCCAATCAACGAGCTGAGGAAGTTGCTGATTTCTTTTTTGAACAATGCGTACATGCGTCAATAAGTATTGGGGCGCAAAAATACGAGTTTTTTCCCAAATTCCCGCTTAATAGGCCAACATTATTGTCATTGGGCAGGTTTAACAATAGCGAACCCCATAATTCCTCAGCGGAATTGATGGGGTTCGCGTAGCGGGGGAAGAGTTTCCCCTAGCGTGTCATTAAAAGTTTATCTATTCTTGACAAACTTCTTGCTGACAACGCCTTGCGTGGTGTTCACACGCAGGGTGTAAGTGCCAGGAGCCAGTCCACTTACGTCAATGGTGGTCTTGTCAAAACCAGCCGCTACCCTGTAAACCAAGGCACCTGTGCTGCTGTAGATCTCCAGCGTTTCGACGGGTTCGGAAATCTCAACAGTAATCTTGTTGATAGCCGGGTTCGGATACACTTCTGTTGTAACACTGGGGAGTTCCTCAACATCAGTAATATACTGCAAATTGGCAATGTAGAACTGGTCTTCTGTTACCACAAAGGAGAACGATTCGGTTTCGGCGACCACCACACCGTTCAAAGTCCAGTTGACGAACTGGTAATTGCCGTAAGGCGTTACCGTCAGCGTGCAGGTTTCACCGTAGTTGTAGAAGCCAATGCCTTCGATAAGGCCAGCGTTGCCTTCAGGTTCCGTCTTAGCGGTGATCTCGAAGACTTGGGGACCCGAAGCCACGAAGTTGGCGACAAAGTTGCGGTTGCCTGATACTGGGAAACTGTAGGTGGCGAAGGTAGAAACCTCTGCACCGTTTTCGGTCCAGTTCACGAAAGTATAGCCCGGGTTGGCTGTGGCAATCAAAGTGCAAATCTGGCCGTGATCGTAGGTTCCAGTACCCGTGACGGTACCGCCTTCGGTCGGATTAGCGGTCGCAGTAATCGTGTAAGACGGCCACTGAATCGGCTCGAAGTTGGCCACGTAGGCTGCGTTCTCGGTGACGGTGAAGCTGAAGCTTGCGTTGGTCGAGACCTCGATGCCACCCTTGGTCCAGTTGACGAAGGTGTAGCCCATGTTGGCCGTTGCGGTGAGGGTGCAGCTTGCGCCTTGGTTGTAGGTTCCGCCTCCCGTGACCGTGCCGCCTTCGCTCGGGTTAGCCGTTGCCGTGATGGTGTAAGTCGTGGGGGCTTGTACCTCAAAGTGGGCGACGTATGTAGCGTTCTCGGTCACATTGAAGCTGAAGCTGGCGTTGGTGGAGACCACCGCGCCGTTCTTGGTCCAGTTGACGAAGTCGTAGCCCGAGTTGGCCGTGGCCGTCAGTGTGCAGCTTGCGCCTTGGTTGTAGGTTCCGCCTCCCGTGACCGTTCCGCCTGCGGTCGGGTTGGCCGTTGCGGTGATGTTGTAGGTGACGACCTGCTCCTCGAAGTTGGCCACGTAGGTGGCGTTCTCGGTCACATTGAAGCTGAAGCTGGCGTTGGTCGAAACCTGCGTTCCGTTCTTCGTCCAGTTCACGAACTCATAGCCCGTGTTGGCCGTGGCAGTCAAGGTGCAGGTCGTGCCTTCCGCGTAGCTGCCGCCGCCCGTGACGGTGCCGCCCGCTGTCGGGTTGGCCGTGGCGGTGATGGTGTAGTAGGTCGGGGTCACGCCGCCGCAGTCCACGTCAAACTCGTAGGAGAACGAAGAAGAGAGCGTGCCGCTGCTTGCATAAATCACAGTGCCGTCGTCGTAGCTCACCGTGAACGAGCATTCATCGGCGTAACTGCCGGTGATCCATGAGAGTTCGACATGGGTTCCTGTGGCAAACGGCAGGATATATTGTGTGGCACTATTGCCAGCGTCGATGGTCAGCTCCTGCGAAGTGCCGTTGGCCGTCACCACGAGCTTGTTGCCGGTCCAGCCGTCGCCGTCGGAGTCTGCAAGATCGAAGGCGACAAGGCAAACGGAACCGGCCGCGACGAAGTTGGCCACATAGTCGGCGGCCTTGGTCACGGTGAAGGTGTAGGTGGCGTTGTAGGAAGCCACCGTGCTGCCCTTGGTCCAGTTGAGGAACTCATAACCCGTGGCAGGCGTTGCGGTCAGGGT
>CADAVB010000034.1 GCA_902791165.1 uncultured Bacteroidia bacterium | reverse complement strand
GTGATGGCCGAACCCGTCTCGACCTGCGTCCAAGAGATTTTGGAGCGCTCGCCGCGACAAAGGCCTCGCTTCGTGACGAGGTTATACACGCCGCCTTTGCCGTCCTTATCGCCCGGATACCAGTTCTGCACGGTGCTGTATTTCACCTCTGCGTCTGTTTCGGCAATAATCTCCACGATGGCCGCATGAAGCTGGTTTTCATCGCGTTGCGGTGCCGTGCAACCTTCCATATAACTCACATACGCGCTTTCGTCGGCCACGATGAGGGTGCGCTCAAACTGACCCGTGTTGGCTGCGTTGATGCGGAAATACGTCGAGAGTTCCAAAGGACAACGCACGCCTTTTGGGATATAGCAGAACGAGCCGTCGCTGAACACCGCCGAGTTCAAAGCGGCAAAGAAATTATCGGTGTAAGGCACGACCGTCCCGAGGTACTTTTTCACCAAGTCGGGGTGCTGCTTGACCGCCTCGCTGAACGACATGAAGATGACGCCGTGTTTCGAGAGCGTGTCTTGGAAGGTCGTCTTCACCGAAGTCGAGTCCATCACCGCATCGACGGCCACGCCAGAGAGTTTCTTCTGCTCGTCCAAAGAGATGCCGAGTTTGTTGAAAGTGTCCAACAATTCGGGATCAACCTCGTCGAGGCTTTGTATCTGCTGGCGTTTGCGCGGCGCGGCGTAATAGATAATGTCTTGATAGTCAATTTCGGGAAGGTCGAGGTGCGCCCAGTTGGGTTGTTTCAGCGTTTGCCAATGGCGGAAGGCCTTCAAACGGAACTCCAACAGCCATTCCGGTTCCTCTTTCTTCTTGGAAATCAGGCGAATAATGTCCTCATTCAAACCTTTCGGCGCAAAATCGGTTTCAATGTCGGTCACGAAGCCGTATTCATACTCTTTGCTTGTAACTTCGCTGATAATATTGTCTTTCGGATGCTGGTCCATTTCTTATTAAGAATGATTTCAAATTAGGCTGCAAAGATATGGAAATTTGCGGTGATGGAACGGTTTGCCGTAAAAAACTGCACAAAAAAAGAGCAACCCTTCTTGGATTGCTCTTGCGGTCTGGACGGGACTCGAACCCGCGACCTCCTGCGTGACAGGCAGGCATTCTAACCAAACTGAACTACCAGACCAACGCTTATTATGTGGCTGCTATGTCTGTCATAGCGGCTGCAAAATTACAACCTTTTTTGCAAACTGCAAGCATTTTTTTTGTTTTTTTGAATAATTTTCTCAAAATAATTTATATCTATTTGATTTTCAACTATATACAAAACAATAGAAAACCATTTATGGACTCAAGTCCAACACCAAAGCGCCTTCAGAAAGGTCATAACAAGACAGATTCAACGCTTGTGCCTGTGCCTTCCATTCTTTTGCCTTGTAATGCGGAACGCTTCCATCTATCAGCAACAATCCCACTTCGTAGCCCTTGACCACAGAAGCAAGGTTAGGCTTGTGATTCTCTCCTACTCTTTCCGTAACAAGCAGATAATCAACGGGCAAACGACAGGAAAGGCTATCACTAACGTTATTGTCGTCGGGCCATAATGCCAGCAACTTGCCGCCAAAAGTGATGAGGTTCTCTTTCTTCCGCAAAAAAGGTCCGCAATAATCGGCGTCGAAGGCGAGCCACTCGGGGCGACGCGACAAATGCTTCCGCGCCCAAAAACCTTCCATGCTGTAATCCATCGTTGCAACATCATCCATTAAGGTTGAATCTGCCAAAAGCAGGTGTTGATGGCCCATAATGAAATCGACCGCCGTATGTTTGCGCAGACTGAAAAACGCAATTTCGCCATGATTATCAGCACGATAAAGGCGAACCGTCAGCGAAAGCATAAACAGCAGCATAACCGTTAGGAACTCAAACACCATTCGCTTTTTCCGAAAAGTGACCAAAAGCAGCAAGAGCACGAAAGCCGTCAATAGCAAAACAAACTCCAATTGACTAATATACAATCCCTTGACAATCGAAAACGGCAGTCCGTCAATCCAGCCAACCACCCTGTTCATCAGATAAATCATGCCCCAAACCAAGTACCCCAGCACTAGATTGACATAGGGAACCCATGACAACAAGAGCAGCAACATTCCCCCCATGACCACCACGAAAGAAATCGGCGTCATAAACAGATTGCTCAGCCAGAAATAAGTAGTGAACTGCCTGAAATAAAACAAGGTGAACGGTATGGTGGCTACTTGTGCCGCAAGCGCAATAGCCGTGATGTTCCACAGTTTGTTGAGCAATTTGTTTTTCACATAAATCAGTCCATAAATGGGCCGTTGCAGTACCACGATGCCTACAACCGCCGAATAGGACAGCAAGAATCCCAGCTCAAACAAATTCATGGGATTGACACAAAGCAAGACAAATGCAGAAGCGGCTATAGAATTGATAGCGAAGCCTTTGCGATGCAACAGATCGCCAACGATGACAAAACTGAGCATCAAGGCAGCGCGCAGGATGGAAGGCGACAGTCCCGCAATGAGTGCATAAAACCAAAGAATAGCAAGCAACAATAGATTCCTCAATGCTTTATGCCATTCTTTCTTTCGCAGGAAGCCGAGCAAAAGCGACGCCAACAAATAAATGATTCCCACATGCATCCCCGACACGCAAAGGATGTGCATGGACCCAGCGGCGACATATTTCTGGCGCATCTCGTCCTCAAGAAAATCATCGTAACCCAAAAGAATGGCTGCTGCAACCCCAAACTCATGGTCTTTCAAGCCGCATTTGCGAAGCGAAGCCGTCAGCTTGTCACGAAAACGGTAGGCAAAAGCAAACAAGGGATTGGCATCCCTAACGCCCAAACCCATCCAATCTTGCTCTTTCAAAAAGACTTGTCCCGTAATGCCACGGCGCATCAAGAAAGCCCGATAATCGAACTCCTCGGGGTTTTTGGGCGGCGACACTTCCCCAACGGGGGCAGGCAGAACCAACAAATCGCCATATTGAAGTGCCAATGCTGCATCCGTTTTCTGTAAATAAGCCATCACGCGCCCCGAAACCGTTTGCGAAGGCATGGTGTCGCCAAACTGACATTGCAGTTCGAGCTGCACTTTGACATTGTTTTCGCGCTCAGTGGGATATTCGAACACGCGAGCCACGTAATAAAGCGCATCGGCCTCGTAGTAGCGGTAATAGTCCTTGTGGACGGAAGCCTCATGAAACCGCGTCAAAGCATATCCGGCAATAACAAGGTAACAAGCCATGATGGCACCAAAAAGCCAGACAAAACGATAGCTTTTCAATTGATAAACCGCCATCAAAGCCATGGCAAACAAGGCCAGCATGACGGCAAACAAAGTCCAATTCGGAAGCTCAATATTTTGAAAAAACACCCTAAGCCAGATACCCAACGCAAAGGGTATCAATATTCTGACAAAAGGGTATTTGCTCCATTGGGTCATAAGTCAATCGGGACGACTCATCCTTTTAGGGCTTCTTTTATGATGACCGAAGCAGCCTTGTCAGAAGCACCCGCGTTGCCTAAACGGTCACTCAATTCTTCGTATTCCTCCAACAATTGCCGCTGTCGCTCGCCATCGTGCAACAATTGACCCAATTCATCGACAAGGTTTTTCTCTGTCAAATCACTCTGTATCAGTTCTTTGACAACTTCTTTATCCATTACGAGGTTCACCAGCGAGATAAACTTCACCTTGATAAGCCATTTGGCGATGAGGTAAGAGAAACCGTTGGCCTTGTAGCACACCACCTCTGGCACCGAGAACAAGGCCGTTTCTAAAGTGGCCGTCCCCGAGGTTACCAACGCCGCGCTGGCGTTTTGGAGCAGGTCGTAGGTCTGGTTCTCTATCAAGAACACGTCGGCCTTGCCGATAATGCGTTTGTAAAGACTCGCTTCGACGGACGAAACACCCGCAACAACAAATTGATATTCAGGAAAATGAGATGCCACTTTCAGCATAACTGGCAACATTCGCTTCACCTCTTGGGTACGGCTCCCAGGCAAGAGGGCGATGATTTCGCGCTTCTCGCCAAGGCTGTTGCGACGTAGGAAAATGGAGCGGTTGCCCGTGCCGAACTTGGCCAACTCGTCAAGCAAAGGATGACCGACATAAATTACATTGACGCCGTAATTCTTGTAAAACTCCTCCTCGAAAGGCAAGATGACCAGCATTTTGTTCACCGACTTTTGGATTTTCTTCACGCGGCGGCGTTTCCATGCCCACACCTGCGGCGAGATGTAATAGAACACCTTGAAGCCCTTCTCGCGCGCAAATTCCGCAATGCGGAGATTGAATCCGGGATAGTCCACGAGGATAATCGCGTCGGGCTGGTATTCCTCTATGTCTTTCTTGCACAAACTAATGTTATTCATTACTTTGCGCAGATTGACCGCCACTTCCACGAAACCCATGTAGGCCATCGTGCGGTAGTGTTTCAAGAGTTCCATGCCCTGCTGTTGCATCAGGTCGCCGCCGAAGCCACGAAACTCGGCGTTGGGGTACTGGCTTTTCATTGCGGCGATGAGGTTGGCAGCGTGCATGTCGCCCGAAGCCTCACCGGCAATGATGTAGTATTTCACGATTCGCTTTTGCTTGGCCATAATGTCTCGTTTTTACTTGAACAAAAAGAAAACCAGCAACATACCCACCACCGTGACCGCCAAAATGCCGCGTCCCATGAGGTCATATTTCCACTTCACCAACAACATCCTAAACAAGATGATGCCTGGGATGAAAGCCAAAAGAAAAGGTGCGCGGCGATAGGGTTCGGCCCAGGGAATAAGGCTCAGCAGGAGAAAAAACAGTCCGAAACTGGCTGCTCCTGCCAACAAACCAATCCAAAAACTATCCTTGATTTTCATTCGTTTATGCTTATTAGTTCGTAGTCTTTCATCGTTTCGAGGCAATTGCGCGCCGTCCAATCGTAGCATGTGGGCACCACCGCGACATAATTCTGCTCGATGGCATACAAATCCGTTCCCGGCACGATGTCGTCGCTCACCAACTCGCCGCTCAGGTCGTAATACAACCCGTTTTCGTCGTATTGCTCTTTGAAATACTCCACCCAACGGCAGGAGGCTTGGCGGCACACTTGGATGCCTTTCAATGGCTTGTCGCAACGCTTGGGAAAATTGACATTGAGGCACACGCCCTTAGGCAGGCCTTCGGTCAGCACCTTCTTGGCTATCTTGACGATGGCTTGATCGAGGTGGTCGAAATCAGCGTCATGGTCGAGCGTGTTAAGACTGAAACCTATGGCGTTCAAGCCGTTCATGCAGGCCTCGACGACAGCCCCGATGGTGCCTGAATAGACCACCGTGGAGGCCGCGTTGGTGCCATGGTTGATGCCCGAAACCACCAAGTCGGGATGGCGCGGGAGCAACTTCTGATAGGCCAGCTTCACGCAATCGACGGGCGTCCCGTTGCAGCGAAACTCCACGTAACCTGCCTCTTCCTTCACCACTCGGGAGCGCAGTTTCTCGAAAATCGTGCAGGAATGGCTCTTGGCCGACATGACCGAATCGGTGGAGATGACCGCCACGTCGCCGAGGGTGCGCATCAGCGCTATCAGCTTGCGGAAGCCTTTCGCCTCATGGCCGTCGTCGTTGGTAATCAGAATCAAAGGTCGCTGGCTGTCCATCTAGGTCAATTTTTCCGCAAAATTAGGAAAAAAATCACCACACTTCGATTTCGTCAACGAAAATCCAAGCCGGATTGCCGAAGCCGCTGTGGTCCTCGGGCAGGTCGTAGCCAGAAACCACGACTTCCACGAAACGCGCCGTTATCGGTTCAAAATCAAGTTCGTATGCAAATATGCCTTCCTTGTCGTGCCAAGTGGAAATCGGGATGTCCTTTTGCGCCACCTGGCGGAACGTTTCGCCGTCGTCGGACACCAGCACTTTCACCGAACTTGGGTTATAAATCCATGCACCTTTATTAATAAGCGCATGGAAGCGGACATGCTGCATCTCGGCGGGCTGCTCCAAATCGATGACGGCATCCAAAGGATAGCCGCAAAAGCCCAACCAACGCCCTGAATTGTATGCGCCGCGACCCAAATTGCCGTCGTTCAGCAACTTGGCACCTTCGTATGTGTATTTCTCGGCAGGCTGCTGGCGCAAGGAAATCGGTTTGCGGGTGGCCAAATTGGTTTCCACCGTGTCAGCCCATGCTTTCGGGTTGAAGATATGGTCGGCGTAGGTGTAATGATAGAGGTCGTAGAACTGCCTCATCTTGTGGCAACGCTCCACAAACGACTCAAAGTCACGCTCTTGCGGATTGTTCCACTGGATTTCCGTCAGGGCTTCCATGCGGGGCAAGGCCATGTATTGCACATGCCAGAAATGGGCGATGTATTCCGTCCAAATGTTGGCCTGCACGCCGATGATGTGTTTTTGCTGCTCAGGCGTCAGTTCCTCGGGCAGTGGCTGGAACTCGTAAACGCGCTCCACGGGCAGGTAGCCGCCGATGCAAGCCGGCTCATTAGCGATGTCCTCGCTTTGGTAGTAATCGAAATAAAGGTGCGACAAAGGCGTCATAATCACATCGTGGCCTTTTTGTGCCGCCTCGATGCCGCCTTCGATGCCTCGCCAACTCATGATGATGGCCGTTTCGGAAACGTTGCCTTCCAGAATCTCGTCCCAGCCGATGACGCGACGGCCACGCGCCTCCACCACCTTCGCCATGCGGTTCATCACATAGCTTTGCAGGTAATCTTCGGCAGAATACTTTTCGTCTTTCTTGATGCCCAATTCCTTGATTTTGGCTTGGCACTTGGGGCACTTTTCCCAGCGCACCTTGGGGCACTCGTCGCCGCCGATGTGGATGTAAGGTGAGGGGAAGAGGTCAATTACCTCATTGAGCACGTTTTCAGCGAATTGCATAGCCTCTTCGTTGCCAGCGCAAAGCACGTCGTCCGACACGCCCCAACGCCGCCACACCTCGTAGGGTCCGCCCGTGCAACCCATATTGGGATAACAGGCCAAAGCCGCCTGCATGTGGCCCGGCAGGTCGATTTCGGGGATGATGTTGATGTGGCGCTCGGCGGCATACTGGATGAGGTCGCGGAGCTCGTCTTGGGTGTAGAAACCGCCATGACGAATGGTGTCATACAAATTCCCATTATGCCCGATGACCGTGCCATTGCGATACGCGCCAATTTCCGTCAGTTCAGGATATTTCTTGATTTCGATGCGCCAGCCTTGGTCTTCACTGAGGTGGAAATGGAACTGGTTCATGTTGTGCATGGCCATCATGTCGAGGTAAATCTTCACCGAGTCCAAGTCAATGAAATGTCGGCAGGGGTCGAGATGCATTCCGCGATAGGCGAAGTTCGGAAAGTCGCGAATCGTGCCGCAAGGTAATTGACACTTGTAGGGGCTGACCTGCGTGTCAGTCCTGAATTGTTCAAAAGGCAGGCTCTTGCGCAGGGTTTGGATGCCGTAAAACACGCCCGCTGCGTCCGCGCCTTTCACGGTGATTTGCTTCGGCGTGACGTTGATTTCGTAGGCTTCAGCTTGGTCGAAGTCGGCGGGCGAAAGTTTCAGCACGATACCATTCGGTTGGCCTTGGTACTCTTGCTGGTTCAAGGCAAAGCCCAAAATGTCATTCACATATTCGCAGAGAAACTGCGCTTCGCGCTGAAGGCTGGCTTCGTAATAAATGACCGTCTTGGAGTTGAGTTCAAAAAGTTTCCCGTCATTCAGTTGCACCTCTTTGGGTTGCGGGATGATGTCGTAATTGGCAACGGGAAGTTGCTGTTTGGTGCAGGCGGCCAGGATGAGGGCCGCAAATAATGCAAATGATAGTTTTTTCATAGGAACGGATTTGTTGATTCGCCCTCTTCGCGACGTCATCTGTTCATCAAGTCGGCGACGATGGCGTTTTGGGATTCGATATAGTCTAGAACCTCGTCGCGGCCTTGTTTGGTTTCGGAAGAGGTGATGAAAATAGGCGGCAATTCTTCCCAGTCTTCCAGGAGGCGATTCCGCATGGCTTCCACATTACGTCCCAGTTCTGCCTTGCTCACCTTGTCGGCCTTGGTGAAAACGATGCAGAACGGCACCTGTTGCTCGCCAAGCCACTCCATGAAGCCAACATCGTTGTTTTGTGGCTCGAGGCGCGAATCGACAAGGACAAAGGTGCACACCAAGTTGCGACGGCGCGTGATGTAGTTATTGATCATCACCCGCCATTGTTCGCGGGTTTTCTTCGAGTGCTGCGCATAGCCGTAGCCAGGAAGGTCGACGAGATACCAAGCGTCATTGATGATGAAATGGTTGATTGCCACCGTTTTGCCTGGAACCGATGAAGTTTTTGCCAAGCCACGCCGTTGCACCAACATATTGATTAAGGACGATTTACCCACATTGGAGCGCCCGATAAAGGCATACTCGGGGATGCTGTCGTTGGGCAAGAAATCAAAACGTGTGTTGCTCGTCAAGAAGTTGGCTTTGTCGATTCTCATTGGGCATCGGTTTTTAGGTGTTCTGGCGTTGCGTTCTTGTCGTAAACCACGTGGCGTTCCACCTTCTCCTGGAACATGTCGGCGATGGTGAGCAGCAGTCCGGTTTCCTCCACCTGTCCGAAGCCTGGATTGAGGGCTGTTCCAAACGAGCGGAGTGTGGCCGAAAGGTTCATGTAGGCGTTCACCAAAGGCGGCACTGCGGCACCACGCTCGCGCACACGGCGCACCAGCGTCTTGTAATCGGCTTGGTAGTTGTCGGCAGTGAAGATTTCCTCCAGCGTTGCCGTGTCAGTGAGGATGGGCAGGTTGAGTTCGGGTTGTGGCCAAACAAGGTTTTCGTGATCGGGGAAGTGTTTGCGGATGAAGAAAAGAATCATGTCGCGCGAAAGGCGGTCGAGTTGGGGATACATCGTCACCTTGCCAAAGTAATACTTGGCGGTGGGATAAATATCGCAAATCGATCCGAGCCCGTCCCAAAGGTTGTCAAGGGAATAGAGGCCTTTCGACAGGCTCTTTGACGGCTGGTATTCAGGCTGCACGAAGGAGCGACCCAGTTCGAGCGTGTAAGGCAGGTATTCCTTGACGAAACGCTCCGAATAGTGGAACAGCTCGCTGGTGGGCGTATCGACTTGCCCGTTTTCGCCCACGGGGAGATGGTCACAGAGTAGCATACGATAGCCACCGATGATGACTTTTTCAGCTGGATTCCAGACGATGAGTTGCTCAAAGAAGTTCTCCTCGCGGGTATCGAACTCGTCAATATCGCAAGCCTTGCCCGTGCCGCCGCCCGAGTCGCGAAAACTGATTTCGCGAAGGCGCCCGATTTCGCGCATGGTGGCAGGCGCATTGTGGGCCGAAACTATATAGATTTCATTTCCGGCGTTGTTGGTTTTGCGGAAAAAACGTTCCTGCGTCAGCTCCGCAAGGATGTCGGCAACGGGAACCGGATCGATGATTTTCTCCATGTTCATATCGTGTAGGTTTTGTTGGGGTCGAAAACTATGTTGCAGTCGTTGGCGAGCTGGTAAGAGAAGGTCCTGAGCTTCTCTGCCCATTGCGCGTCGGTGAATCGTTGGTCGAATGTGGCGTAGGATATCGGCTTGCCGAAGGAAATGGTGAGTTTCTTGTTGCGTTGCTTGAAAAACTCATCAACGAGGAAAGCCATTTCAATATTAGCCTTGATATTCAGCTTTTTGCGCCAACGTGAAAGGTTGTAGAAAAAGTTTGAATTGCGTCCTTCAATGTGGACGGGGACGATGTCGCGGCGGAAGGCCTTCGATTTGCTGACAAAGGTCTTTTTCCAATCGAGGTCCACGATGGTGCCGTCGTCGGTTTTGCGCGAGCAAAGCCCAAAGGGGAAATAGCAGATGGTCTTGTCGCTCTCAAAAGTCTCGTTGAACAAACGCAGGTTTTCCTCGCGGTTGGCCGTGCTGCTGCCCACCTTATTGACAGGGATAAAAATGGGTTGCAGGTTTTTGACGAACATAAGAAAGTCATTGACAGGAGTTTGCGTTTCGCCGCGATGGTTGCCCACCGCGCCAATGAGCGCGATGCCATCGAGGCCGCCCAACGGGTGGTTGGAAGCCACAACGATGCGGTCGGACGCCACGAGATTGTCAATGCCTTTCAACTCCAGTTCAAGGTTGAAATCCGCGATGAGCGCATTGACGAAATCCAGGCCTTGCTTGTCGGCATACTTGGTCAGAATCTCGTTGATGTCGTCCTCGTGCAACAGCCGTTGAATCCTGCGAAACAAGAAGTTAGGCATATATTTCATCAGCTTGGGCACCTTGGCATTGAAGATTTTCCTGAGATCAATCAGGTTGCTTTGTTCGTTCTCCATAGTAAAAAATACTGCCACAATTGGAGGCAAAAATAGAAAAAAGAAAGACGCAAAACACATTTTGGCAAAAAAGCGTGTTGGATTTCATTTTGCCACATTGTCCATAAAATCATATATTTTGCTGTTTTTTAAGCTATTAACAGTTATTGTTGAAAACTTTTTAGCAAAAAGAGAGAAAAAAGTGGGAGAAAATGCACCGTAGTGGGAGAAAATGCAGTAATTTTGAAGCCTGAAAACAGACAACAGGAAAAACAAGATGAGTTACCCCGTAGGACATTTCAGTTGCAAGTTGGACAGCAAGGGCCGTTTGATGGTCCCGAGCGACTTCAAAGAGCAGTTGGGCGAGCAGGCCGACGAGGGCTTTGTGTTGCGTCCGGGCTTGTTCAACCACTGCCTTGAGTTGTTTACGCGCAAGGATTGGGACGAAGTGCAAGCCAAGTTGCGCACGTCGCTCAGTCCGTTCAACCCGCAACACGAGGCCGTCATCCGCAAGTACAACGCTGGTGCTCGCTTGGCCAAACTCGACGCCAACGGGCGCTTGCAAATCCCGAAAGACCTCTTGGAGCGCGCCGCGCTCGTCAAAGAGGTGGTGGTTTCTGCGGTGACGACCAAAATGGAAATTTGGGACAAAGCTTTGTATGACCAAACGGTGGAAGGCTTGGACAACGACCTGTTCCTGCAGATTTTGAGCGACAACATCAAATAACGACAAGGAGGAAGACCATGTATCACGATCCGGTCATGTTGGAGGAGTGCCTTCAAGGGCTGAACATACGCCCCGATGGCGTGTATGCCGACGTTACTTTCGGTGGCGGCGGACATTCGCGCGCCATCCTGGAACGTCTGTCCACAGGCCATCTTTACGCTTTCGACCAGGACGACGACGCAGCACGCAACGCCTTCGACGACCCGCGTTTCACCTTCATCCCGCAAAACTTCAAGTATTTTAAAAACTTCATCCAGCTCTACCATGGCGGCAAGTTGGACGGCATTATCGCCGACTTGGGTGTTTCATCGCACCAATTCGACACAC
Source organism: uncultured Bacteroidia bacterium (assembly GCA_902791165.1). Taxonomy (GTDB): domain Bacteria; phylum Bacteroidota; class Bacteroidia; order Bacteroidales; family F082; genus Limimorpha. The sequence continues at coordinate 43,549 of CADAVB010000034.1, read as the reverse complement.
CCGAAAAAGGTTTCTCAACCCGTTTTGACGGCGCCCTTGACATGCGCATGAGCCAAAGCACACCCTTGGACGCAGCCACAGTGGTCAATACCTACGACCTCGACGAACTGACACGCCTGCTGGCCACTTATGGCGAGGTGCAAAACGCCCGCTTGGTAGCCACCGAAATCGTCATGGCTCGTGATGCCGAGCCCATAGAAACCACAGCCCAGCTGAAAGCCGCCGTGGCCCCGCGACTGCCGCGCGGCCACGAGAACAAGGTGCTGGCGCAGATTTTCCAAGCCCTGCGCATCGAAGTCAATGGCGAGTTGGACGCTCTTCGCTCCTTCTTGTCACAATGCCCCGATGTGCTTCATGCCGGCGGCCGCTTGGTGGTGATGTCGTATCATTCGCTGGAAGACCGCATTGTAAAGAACTACTTCAAAACCGGCAATGCCGAAGGCAAGGAAGAGAAAGATTTCTTCGGTAACTTGCTGACACCTTATAAATTAATAACGCGTAAGCCCGTTGTACCCTCCTCCGCCGAGGTGGAGCGCAACAGCCGCGCCCGCAGTGCCAAATTGAGAATAGCAGAAAGGATCGCCTGACATGAAGAAGGAGAAAAAACAGAAAAAAGAGAAGCGTCCGAAAAGGATAATGAGCATCTTGGGCGGTAGTTTCCTGGTCAGGGAGGAGTTCAAGAAGCAATTCCCTTTCATGGTGTTTGTAACTATCCTGCTGATGGCCCTCATTACCAACACCTACATCGCCGAAGACCGTAACCGTGAGATTGCACGCAACGGTAAAATCCTCAACGACTTACAAGTGGAATACATCCAACTCAAGTCGGACATCATGCAAGCCTCGAAGCAATCGGTCTTGGCCAAAAAACTGAAAAACAGCGGCATCAAGGAACCTCTTGAGCCATTGAAACGCATCCATATAGAAGAACAACCTGCAACTACGGAAAGAAGCCATGAAGATTGACCCGAAAACCGACACCCTTTGGAAGACCCACCTCATTTACCTCTGCGTGCTGCTGTTTGGCATCGTCATCGTTACGAAGACCGTGCTGCTCATCACGACAGACAACGAGGAATATAGGGAACTGGCCGAGAAACGTGAATACCGACTGAAGGTATTGGAGGCCTCGCGGGGCAACATCATCTCCGCCGACGGTAGCCTTTTGGCCACTTCCATCCCGCTTTTCGACGTCTTCTTTGATGCCAAAGCTGTTGATAGCATCTTGTTTTACAGCAAAATCGACACACTTTGTGCGCAACTGGCCGAATTGTATCCCGACCGAAGCGCCAGCAAATGGAAAGAACACATCATGCGAGGCAAGGAAAAAGGCAACCGCCACAACCTGATTGCCCGCAACATCAGCCTTGAGCAATGCCGCAAGATGGAAGAGCAATGCGCCATCTTCAACATGGGTAAGTTCAAAGGCGGATTTATCGCCGAGAAGAAAGTGCGTCGCAACAAGCCCTACAAAGAACTGGCCGGTTGCACCATCGGCTACTACCTCAACGACACACTTAAGGCTGGATTGGAAGGCACCTACGACGAATACCTACGCGGGCAGGATGGCCACAAGCAGATGCGCCGACTCCACCACGGCAATTGGATTGAGACCAAATCGGAAGACGATGTGGACGCCCGCAACGGCAACGACCTCATCACCACTTTCGACATCAAGCTGCAAGACATCGTGGAAACAGCGCTCCACAACACCATGACCACCAACAAAGCCGAGCAAGGCTGCGCCATCTTGATGGATGTGGAAACTGGCTACATCAGGGCCATCGCCAACCTGTCGCTCAACCACAAGACGGGCGCCTACGAAGAATCGACCAACTTCGCCTTGGCCGAACGCTACGAACCCGGTTCAGTGTTCAAGATTGCCTCGATGGTGGTGCTGCTCAACCACAACGAGAAACTGAGCCTCGACGACAAAGTGAATATCGGCGGAGGCCCCATCAAGTTCTCGAACCGTACCATGCGCGACGACCATAGTTTTGCCCAAGGCGGCATCTGCACGGTGCAAGAAGTCATCGAGCAGTCGTCGAACAAAGGCACCGCTGTGCTGATTACTAAGGCATTCGCCGCCCATCCCGAGAAATATGTCGATGGTCTGTATGCCCTCGGCTTGAACAAAAAGGTGGGAACAGGCATTGCCCGCGAGGCACAGCCCTACATCAAACACCCCACCGACAAAACGAAAGACGGCAGAAAGCTTTGGTCGAACGTGTCGTTACCCTGGATGTCGATAGGCTACGAAGTGAACGTTACACCCCTTCATCTCATCACCCTCTATAATGCCATCGCCAACGGCGGCCGCATGATGAAGCCACAATTTGTGTCGGAAATCCGTCGCGGTCCCGAAACCATCGAGAAGTTCGACCCCATCGTGCTCAACGAGCGCATCGCCTCGCCCGAATCCATCGAAAAGTTGAGAACCATGCTTGAGGGCGTGGTCATCAGAGGCACCGCCAAAAGGCAGTTCAAAGACTGTGTGGTGACGGCAGCAGGCAAGACCGGCACGGCACAATACTACGACCGCGTGCAAGGCTACGGCTACCATGAGCCTGGCATCGGGAGAAAACTCTACAACACCACTTTCGTGGGCTACTTCCCTGCCGACAAACCCAAATACAGCTGTATCGTGGTGGTAAGCCGCGCCCGTGGCGCGTTTTGGGCGGCAGGCAGTGTGTCGGCCCCAGGCTTCCGCGAAATTGCCGAGAAAGTCTATGCCATGCATTTGGGCGTGCGAGAAGACGACAGCATCGGGGCGAGCCCCATCTCCGTACCCGCACAACCCATCGTCATGCCCCACGACCAAGCCATCGCTTTCCTCGAAGGCATCAACGAACACTACACCGACCTGGCCTCGGGCAACGACTGGGTGAGAGTAAGCGCCAACGAGAACGGCAACATCAAGATAGAAGAAACCACACTGCGGCCCAATGTAGTCCCCAATGTGGTAGGCATGAACCTCAGCGATGCCGTTTACCTGCTTGAAGGAATGGGAATCACCACCCAATTCAGCGGGCAAGGCATGGTGAAAGAACAATCGCTACAAGCTGGCGACACCCTGAAAGCCAACAGCGTCATCAACCTTAAATTGGAAAGACAATGAAACTCAAAGAGATATTAGTCAATTGCAATCTGCTAGAGATTGAAGGAAACAAGGACATCGACATCCTTGACTTGACCTTTGACTCACGCAAAGTTGGGGAAAACAGCCTGTTCTTTGCCATAAAAGGCACCCAAGTGGATGGTCATGACTACATTGACAAGGCTGTCGCGCAAGGTGCCAAAGCCATCGTTTGTGAGAAAATGCCCAAAACAAGTGCCGACAACACGACTTATATCCAAGTCGATAACTCGGCCTACGTGCTCGGCGTGGCGGCATCCAATTTCTTCGGCAATCCGTCAAAAGAGTTGAAACTCGTCGGTGTAACCGGCACTAACGGCAAGACCACTATCGCCACCTTATTATATAGGCTTTTCACCGACGCGGGCTACAGCTGCGGACTGCTCTCCACCATTGAAAACATCGTCAGCCGCGAAGTTATCCCTTCAACGCATACCACCCCCGACCCACTTGAATTGAACGCGCTCTTGCAAAAGATGGTGGAAAGTGGCTGCGAATACGCCTTCATGGAGGTCAGTTCGCACAGTGTGGACCAAGACCGCATCGCGGGACTGCACTTCGCGGGCGGCATCTTCACCAACCTCACCCATGACCACTTGGACTACCACAAAACGATGGCCAACTACCGCAATGCCAAGAAAAAATTCTTCGACAACCTGCCCGACACGGCCTTCGCCTTGACCAACCTTGACGACAAAAACGGCGCGGTGATGCTGCAAAACACGCGAGCCAAGAAGATCAGCTACGCGCTAAAACACGACGCCGACTTCAAAGGTGTCGTCATGGAGAGCCACTTCGACGGCATGTTGCTGAAAGTGAATGGTGTGGAGGTGTTCACCCAACTCGTCGGCGGCTTCAATGCGAGCAACCTTTTGGCCATTTATGGCGCAGCCTCGGCATTAGGGTTTGACAAAAACGAACTACTGGTGGAAATCAGCAAGTTGCATGGCGCCAACGGACGCTTCGATATGGTGCGTTCCGAGAACGGCATCGTCGGCATCGTCGATTACGCCCACACGCCAGACGCCTTGGAAAACGTGCTGACCACTATCAACGACGTGCGCCGCCACAAGGAAACGCTTATCACCGTGGTGGGATGCGGCGGCAACCGCGACACCACCAAGCGCCCCGAGATGGCTGCCGTCGCCGTCAAGCTCAGCGACCGCGTCATCCTCACCAGCGACAACCCACGCAACGAAGACCCCGATGAAATCATCCGCCAAATGAAGGCCGGCATCACATCCGAGGACAGCCACAAAGTGCTTTCCATCACCAATCGCCACGAGGCCATCCGCACCGCCGTGGCCTTGGCCAAAAAAGGCGACATCATCCTCGTGGCAGGAAAGGGACACGAAAACTATCAGGAAATCAACGGAATAAAGAACTATTTCGACGACAAAGAAGTGTTGTCGGAAGCATTTAAGGAGGCCAACTGATGCTATACTACTTGTTCAATTATCTGCAAAAGTGCAATTTCCCGGGCGCGGGCGTGTTCAATTACGTCACTTTCCGCGCGGCGATGGCAGTTATTTTGGCACTCATCGTATCGGTGTGGTTCGGCAGCTACTTCATCAACCTGCTGAAGCGCAAGAAAGTCGTTGAGAGCCAACGCGACGCATCTATCGACCCGTACAACACCAAAAAAGTTGGCGTGCCCACCATGGGCGGCGTCATCATCATCACGGCCATTCTGGTTCCCGTGCTGTTGGTCGGCAAATTGCATAGCGTTTACACCCTTTTGATGATTGCCACCACGCTGATTCTTGGCATTTTAGGTTTCGCCGACGACTACATCAAGACCTTCAAGAAGAAAAAGGACGGCCTGAAACCCAAGGTAAAATTGGGCGGTCAAATCCTGCTCGGTCTTATCGTCGGTTTGACGTTACGCTTCAGTCCCGCCGTGCATATCAACGAAACGGTGCAGGTGAAAATCGAGGACAACAAGGAAATCGTGGTGAAAAGCCCCGACGTGAAATCGACGCGCACCACCATTCCCTTCCTGAAAAACCACAACCTCAACTACGCCGACTTGTTCAAGTGGGCCGGTCCCAAGTGGATGTACTATTTAGCATGGATTTTCTTTGTGTTGCTCACCGTGTTTGTGGTGGCGGCCGTCAGCAATGGTTCCAACCTCAACGATGGCATGGACGGCATGGCTTCGGGCAACTCGGCCATCATCGGCATCGCTTTGGTGGCCTTGGCCTATATTTCTAGTAACGCCGTGACAGCCAGTCACTTCAACTTGATGTTTATCCCTGGAAGCGAGGAGTTGGTGGTCTTTTTGGCCGCTTTTGTGGGCGCATTGATTGGCTTTTTGTGGTTCAACTCCTTCCCCGCCCAAATTTTCATGGGCGACACGGGCAGCCTGACCATCGGTGGCATCATTGCGGTGTCGGCCATCATCATGCACAAGGAGTTGCTGCTGCCTTTGCTGTGCGGCGTTTTCCTCTTCGAAATCCTCTCCGACTTGGACGTGAAGGTGTTCCTAAAGCGCGGCAAGAAACACAGAATCTGGAAGAAAGGTCCCTTGCACGACCACTTTAGAACGAGTTATAGTTCGTTCAAGGAAAAATATCCCAACACAACCGTCACCTTCAAAGGACACGGCGAGGGCTACAACACCGTTCACCACGAGGTAAAAATCACCATCCGCTTTTGGATTGTAACCATCCTCTTGGCTGCATTTACACTAATTACGTTTAAAATCAGATAAAATATAGCGTCATGACTTACTTGGAAGAACTAACCAACACAAGACTGAAACAGCCCCATACCCTGGCGGAGGGCATACCATCAAGTATTTTGAACATTAGAAAAGAAAGCATCAAACAGAGTCTGGGCGGCATCCAGATGGTGGGGCATCGCCAAAGCTATGTGGCCACCGTTGATGGCGTGATGTATTACGACGACTCGAAGGCGGAGAACGTGAACGCCACTTGGTTCACCTTCGAGAACATCGTCAATCCTGTGGTGTGGATTGCAGGCTGCGACGACCACAGAGCCGACTTTAGCGAACTGAAGCCTGCTGCCCGCAAGAATGTGAGAGCACTCATTTGCCTCGGCAACGACAGCCGTCACCTGCGCTCCACTTTCAAGAGCGACGTCAAACTGATTTATGATGCCGAGAGCATCGAGACCGCCGTTTACATCGCTTCCCAATTGGCGAAGGAAAACGACGTGGTGTTGTTTTCGCCTGGCTGCCGCGCCGCAAAAGGCAGCACAAGCAACGAAGAACGCGGCGACCAATACATCGCATCCGTGAAAAAACTTGGAGAATGAATGGCTTGAACAAAATAGTGAAAGGCGACAAGGTCATTTGGATTGTGGCACTGCTGTTGGGCATCACCTCGCTCATCGTTGTGTATAGTGCTACCAGTGCCCTCGTGTTCAACAAGTACGGCGGTAGCACAGGCCGTTTGCTAATGAAGCACTCGGGCACGCTGCTCGTCGGATATGCCATGATGTTTGTCGCCTACAAGATTGACTATCGGCGTTTTGCCAAATTTGCATGGTTCCTGCTCGTGCCATGCTTGGCCTTGTTGTTTTACACCCTGATTTTCGGCCGCAACATCAACGCCGCCAACCGCGCCATCAATCTGTTCGGCATTTCGTTCCAGCCGAGCGAAGTGGCCAAAATTATCCTGATTACTTATCTCTCACGCCAATTGGTCATCATGGGCGACTCGCTGCGCAGCTTCAAACAAATAGCTATAAAGTTGGTTTTACCAATCGTTGCGACGGCAGGGCTCATCTTCCCCGAAAACCTTTCCACAGCGGCCATTCTCGTGCTCGTTTGCATGGTATTGCTTTTCATCGGACGTGTACGTTTCATTCACCTTTTGGCCATCATGGGTATTTTCGTCGCCTTGGTTGGCTTTTATCTCCTTTTCGATGCTGCCAAAACCGAGATTGGCAACCGCAGAGCTGAAAAAGCCAGCATTGCCAGCATAGAAAACGGCGGCGAAGCCATCAAATATATTCCCAAACAAAACCGTATCAAAACCTGGTCTAACCGACTGAGTGCCATGGGCGCCAGTCGCGACGAGGACTTTGACCCCTTCGACGATCACCATTACCAGCAAACCTATGCCAAGATTGCCGTGGCCACCAGTTCGGTGTTCGGCAAAGGTCCAGGAAAGAGCGAACAGCGCAACTTCTTGCCCCATCCCTACTCCGATTTCATTTACGCTATCATCGTGGAAGAATACGGCATCGTGGGCGCTGTCATCGTACTCCTCCTCTATGTCATCCTATTCACGAGAGTCATCCGCATCGTCATCAAACGGCCACTCACCTTCGGCGCCTTCATGGCCTTTGGATTGGGCTTCTTGATCATCGTGCAAGCCACAATCAACATGGGCGTTTCGATTGGGCTGCTGCCCGTCACGGGACAACCGCTGCCCTTCGTCAGCATGGGCGGAACCTCGATGATGGCCACAGGATTCATCATCGGCATGATTCTCAGCGTGACGCGCAACATGGACGAGGAAACCGAACAAGAACAACAAGCGGCCGAACAAGCCGATGTCAATATAACGGAAAACTATAACGAAGCAAGCGAATACAGTGATGAAAGAGAACCCGAAAGTCGTGATTAGCGGCGGCGGCACGGGCGGCCATATCTTTCCCGCCATCGCCATCGCAGATGCCTTGAAGCGCAGGTTGCCCGAGGCCGACATCCTCTTCATTGGGGCCAAAGGTCGCATGGAGATGGAACGTGTGCCCAAAGCAGGCTATCCCATTGAAGGACTTTGGATTAGCGGGATGACCAAAGACCTCCGCTCGCTCAGCTTGCCCATCAAACTCATTGACAGCATCAATCGCGCCATAGGCATCCTAAAACGCTTCAAACCCGACGTGGTTATCGGTGTGGGCGGCTTCGCCAGTGGACCTACCTTAATGGCTGCCAACTACTTGCACATCCCAACGGTTATTCAGGAGCAGAACTCTTACCCCGGAAAAACCAACCGTAATGTGGGACGCAAAGCCAAAGCCATTTGCGTGGCATACGACCACATGGAACAATGGTTCCCGAAAGAAAAAATACACCTCACGGGCAATCCGTTGAGGGCCAACATCGCCGCCACGGGCACACGCGCCGAGGCTGCGGAATATTTCAATTTGGATCCCGAGAAGCCTGTCGCGCTATTGGTTGGCGGAAGCCAAGGCGCCTTGGGCATCAACAAAGGTATCAGTGCACAACTCAAAACCTTCAAAGACAGCGAAATGCAGCTCATTTGGCAGACAGGAAAGAGTTACTTCGACCAAGCCAACGAAGAAGTGAAAGCCTTGGGCATTGAAGACAAGGTGAAGCCCACCGTATTCATCGACCGCATGGACTTGGCCTACAGCGTGGCCGATGTGGTCGTTTCGCGAGCCGGTGCCATGTCGATTTCGGAATTGGCCTTGGTGCAAAAGCCCGTCATCTTCGTGCCGCTGCCCACCGCAGCCGAAGACCATCAAACCAAGAACGCTCAACAACTCGTCGAGGCCGAAGCCGCAATGATGGTGCGCAACGCCGAAACGGAAACCGAGCTGATTCCCGCGCTGTTGGCTTTAGTTGCCGACGGCGAAAAACAGGAGAAAATGAAAGCCAACATCGGCAAGTTCGCCCGCCCGAACGCCGCCGATGACATTGTTAATGTAATAGTTGATAGTTGTTTGGTAGGGGCAGCCCCACGTGTCTGCCCTCCTGCAAACCAATAAAAACGAAATGAAAAACGGAGAAGGACATACGATGTATTACCATAGCATGGGCTACACCGTGGCCGGATACGACCTGACGCCTTCACCGCTCACACGGCAATTGGAAAACGAAGGCATGGCCATCCATTACGATGACCGCCCCGACCTATTGCCCACTCACATCGACATGGTGGTTTACACCCCTGCTGTCCCGAAATCATTGGCAGAGTTTGAGGCCTTGCGCCAGCGCCAAGTGCCTATGCTGAAACGTGCCGAGGCTTTAGGACAGATTTCCGAAAACCACTTCACCATCGCGGTGGCAGGCACCCATGGCAAAACCACCACCACGGCCATGACCGCTCACATCTTGAACGCCTGCGGCACCCGAACCACAGCCTTCATCGGCGGCATCGCCAACAATTTCGGGAGCAATCTGTTGCTCGGCAACGGCAGCGAAAGCATTCTCGTGGTGGAAGCCGACGAGTACGACCGCTCGTTCATGCACCTGCACCCTCAAGTCAGCATCATCAATTCCATCGATGCCGACCATTTGGATATCTACGGCGACAAACAACGTTTGGCCGAAAGTTTTAACGCATTTGCCCGCCTCGCCGAACATCAAGTTATCGTGAAAGAAGGCCTAGACATCGAAGCTGAAAACCTCGTCCGCTTCGGTTTCAACGAAGGATGCGACTATCGCGCTCATGTCGTTGGTTCGAATCGCGGCATCACCGATTTCGTAATTGAAGGCGAAGGCACGAGCACGGCCATACGTTTGCCTATGGCAGGCGCCCACAACGTGATGAACGCCACCGCCGCCTTTGTCGCAGCGCGCCAAATGGGAATCGCCGCCACGGGCATTGCTAACGCATTGGCCACGTTCAAAGGCGTAAAACGTCGTTTTGATATTCGAGTAAACAATACAAAATATTGTTACATAGATGATTACGCCCACCATCCCGAAGAAATCCGCGCCTGCCTGCAAGCCGTGCGCGAAGCTTTTTCTGGACACAAGCTCACACTCGTCTTCCAGCCTCACCTTTTCAGCCGTACCCGCGACTTCATGGACGAATTTGCTGCCGTGCTTGGCACCGCCGACCGACTTGTGCTGCTCGACATTTATCCAGCACGCGAACGCCCCATCGAAGGAATCACCTCACAGGCCTTGTTGGACAAGGTGGCATTGCCAAACAAGAACCTTTGCAAAAAAGAAGAACTAGTCAGCCTGATTGACAGAGAAAGACCCGAACTGTTGGTAACAATGGGTGCGGGCGACATCGACCGTTTTGTTGAACCCTTGGAAAAACTGATAGCAACATGGTAAAAAAGATATTGAGCATATTGTTATGGTTGGCAACAGCGGCTGGGCTGGTGGCCTTGTTCATCGCAGCCCGCGAAAGCTACCTTAAAACGCCGGTGAAATCCGTCAATCTCAACATTGAGCGCGATGCCGACAGCGGCTTTGTGAAAGTGAGCGAGGTGCTGGCCGAAGTCCATAACATCTGCGGCGGTGCCATGATTGGCACTGTCACGGTCGCTCAGTTTATGTTACCAAAGAAGGCATCGTTTTGCCGCCCTCCAAAGGTTATACGCCCCATCTGCTCATTGCCAACGGCAATTTCCATTTTGGAAACGAAGCGGGACACCAGCTTTGCGACACCCTCGAGGCCGACCGCAACATCATCAACGCCATGCAAGTCAATAACGCCATCGAGCGCAACACCTTCATGCGAAGCTGCATCGGGCAGATCCACTGCAACAGCCAAAATGAGTTCGAAATCTCCGCCCGTGGCCTGGATGCCCAGATTATCCTCGGCGACACCACCCAACTCGACGACAAGCTGCGTAGGCTGGAGGCTTTCATGAAACAACAAATCACTAAAGAAGCGTCAAGACATTGGAAAACAATCAACCTGAAATACAAAAATCAAATAGTTTGCACAAAAAGATAAAGCCATGAGCGAAGGAAAAATCATCGTCGGATTAGACATCGGCACCACCAAGGTTGCCTGTATCGTTGGCAGAAAAGCCAACAATGGTAAAATAGAGATATTGGGATGCGGCAAGACCATATCAACGGGCGTAAGGCGCGGCGAAGTCATCAACATCGTCGAAACCGTCAACGCCATCCAAAAAGCCGTAGCACAAGCCTCGGAACAATCGGGCGTGGAAATCAACTGCGTCAGCGTCGGTATTGCAGGACAGCATATCAAGAGTCTGCAACATCGCGGCGTGATGATGCGCGACAACCACGAAACCGAAATCACCGAAGCCGAACTGGAACGCCTGCGCCACGACACGTTCAAAATCAACATGATGCCTGGTGAAGAAATCATCGACATCATCCGCCAAGACACCTACGTGGACGGCGAGCTGACCTCCAACCCCGTGGGCATGCTGGGCAGCAAGATTGAGGCCAACTTCCACGTCATCATAGGACGCACCTCGGCCGCCAAGAACATCATTAAGTGCATCGAAAACGCCGGCCTCACCATGGACTACATGATCCTTGAGCCCATCGCTTCGGCCCAAGCCGTATTGGACGAAGAGGAAAAAGACGCGGGCGTAGTACTCGTTGATATCGGCGGCGGCACCACCGACATCGCCATCTTCAAGGAAAAGAAAATCCAGCACACCGCTGTCATCCCCTTCGGGGGCAACATCATCACCGAAGACATCTGCACGGGCTGTTCCATCATCCGCCACTATGCCGAAGAAGTGAAAGTGAAGTTCGGCTCGGCCCTGGCCAACGAAAACCGCGACGACGAAGTGGTGTCGATTCCTGGCATCAAAGGTCGTCCGCCCAAGGAAATCTCCTTCAAGAGTCTGGCTGGCATCATCCAGTCGCGCCTGGAGGAAATCTTCGACTTGGTCAATTTCGAAATCCAGAAAACCAAGTCGAGCAACCGCCTAATCGCAGGCATAGTGCTTACCGGCGGCGGTGCCAGGATGAAGCACATCCAACAATTAGCCGAATTCAAGACCGGCATGGAAGTTCGTATCGGCTATCCCAACGAACACCTTGCCGAAAACACGCTGAAAGAGCTGTCGAGCCCCATGTATGCCACAGGTATCGGTATCGTCATTGAAACCATCGCTCGCATGGAGCACGACAACCAACTGTATGAATCGCAAAAAGCCGAACGGCAACGCGAAGAAGCCCTGCATCATCCCGACGAAACCGTTTCCGGCCTTCCTATTGAACCCGTTGAAACCACCATCAACGAAAACGAAGAAGAGGAAAACAAGACGCGCAGAAGCATGAACGACATCGTCAAGGGAATCATCACCCGTTTCTCCAACTTTCTCACCCCTGAGGACATCAACTAAAAAAAACATAATACCATGGAAAACCTATACGACAACAACCCAACGGGACAAAACGAAATCTTCAAGCCCGTCAATGCGACCAAACCCAACTACATTAAGGTCATCGGCGTGGGCGGCGGCGGTGGCAACGCCGTCAGCCACATGATGGAGGAAGGTATTCAAGGCGTTGATTTCATCCTGTGCAACACCGATTATCAGGCTTTGCAGAAAAGCGGCGTGCAAACCAAGGTGCACCTCGGCCAACGCGACCTCGGCGCAGGCAACGACCCCAACAAAGGGCGTGAAGCCGCCGAAATGAGCAAAGACGAAATCGCCGCACTCCTCGACGACACCACCAAGATGCTCTTCGTCACCGCTGGCATGGGCGGCGGAACCGGTACAGGCGCCGCTCCCGTCATCGCCAAAATCGCCAAAGAGAAAGGCATTCTCACCGTCGGCATCGTTACCCTCCCCATGGAACGCGAAGGCCGTCGCCGCAAAATGCAAGCCCTCAGCGGCATCGACGAACTCAAAAAATGCGTCGATACACTCATCCTCATCAGCACCGATAAACTGCGCGACCAATACGGCGACCTGAAACTCTCCGAAGCCTTCCGCAAGGCCGACGATGTGCTGACCACCGCCGCCAAAGGCATCGCCGAAATCATCACCGTTCCTGGCTACGTCAATGTGGACTTTGAAGACGTCACCACCGTGATGAAAGACAGCGGTAAAGCCATTATGGGTTCGGGCACCGCCGAAGGCGAAGGCCGCGCCGAGAAAGCCATCAAGGCCGCCATCCACTCGCCCTTGCTCAACGACTCCAACATCGAAGGTGCCAAGAACATCTTGCTCTACATCACCTCCGGCACCGACGAAGTGTCGCTGGACGAAGTCGATGAAATCCTCGAAATCGCCCAGACCGCTTGCGGCAACAATTCCGATGTCATTTGGGGCAACGGCACCGACGAAAGCCTCGGCAACGCACTTTGCGTCACCCTTATCGCCACCGGTTTCAACCACGACCAGAAACCGAATGGCTTACATAGCGAGAAAAAGCCCATGGAGGAGAAAAAGAACAACGGAGAGAAGAAAATCTACGACATCCACGGCAACGTTCTCAACGAAAACGCTCCCCAAACGGGAACGCCCATGAGCGCCGCCCCCTTGGCAGCCTCAACCATCGCCACTGCCGAATCGCAAGCGGCCGCTAAGCCCATCCAGACTCCCGAGCCAGAAAACAAGCCCGCCGCCGAAGATCATATCATCAGGCACACCCTGTTCCCCATCGAAGAAGAAAACGACGACATCATTGACGACACCCCGTTGGAACCCATGACACCCCCTCAACCCGTGCAACCTGAAACTGACACGACTCCTACGGTGCTCCGCGAAGAGCCAAAGCCCACCTTTAAGGTGTTCAACAACCCGTTCCAACACCAAAACGACGATGAAGGCTTTGAAATCACATCGCGCATCATCACCAAAGAAGAAGCCACCGCCAAAGTGGCCGGGGATGTGGCCGTAATGGAAGCCAAACCCATCCGCGAAAACGACCCGATGGAAGAAATAAAACGCCAACGCCTCCGCGCCTTGAGCTACAACTTCAGGACTCAACGCGGATTGGAAGAGCTGGAAAGCCAACCCGCCTATATGCGCCGCGACATGGAGATCCACAACAACTTCGACAATGATATGTCGCATTACTCCACTTCGCAAAACGGCATCAGCAGCCAAAACGCCTTCCTCCACGACAACGTGGACTAATCGCAAGACTTTATTGCAAACTATTTGTTTTTCAAGCCAATAGGGACGCACATCCGACGCGTCCCTATTGTTTTTTCACAATTTCCAACCCGTCTGCCGTTATTTTCCTACCTTTGCAGGGTTTATAGCCCCATCCTATGAAACTACGCCTGAAAACATTCCTATTGTTGACAACACTCGCATTAGCCCACTACAGCTCGGCTCAAAGCTTTTCCAACGACTTCGAGAACCAAAACGAATGGCTCACGCCTTGGTTGAACATACATATCGCGACCGATGGCGACTCGCTCTCCGGCAACCATATTTGCCGCTGCGAGCCGCAAAACGAATTTGGTTTGGGATTCAGTTTCGCGGCTGGCACCAACCACCCAGGACAAAACATCAAACTCCGCTACGGTTTCGACTTCAAAACACCCGACACTGTACTTCAAACCCTCGTCGTCTTCAGCATCGACGGCGGCTCCCTTCCTTATTGGAACGCCATTCCGCTCAAAAACTTTCTTTCAGACAGCTCCAGTTGGTCGCAGGCCCGCTTCGAAACCAACCTCCCCTCCGACCACATTGGAACCGGAGAAATCAAATGCTACCTTTGGAACAACGGACAAAACACACTCCTCATCGACAACGCACAATTAGAGATTGAACCTTTTCATCTTCCCAGTTACTTCCCAAAAACGAAAGATATTACAAAACAAGAAACTGGCATTTCTCCCGATAGTTTCATCCCCGTCGTGGAATATCTCGACGCTAATGGCGATACAATCAGCGACCCGTCCGTGATCGAGTCGAGGCTCGTTTTCGACAACCGAGAAGGCCATATCACCGTGAAAACCGAAGTCCAATTCAAGAAATCAGTAAAACTGCTGCGCTTGGCTTATCTATTGCCTTTGCCCGAAGGCGAAATCACCGTCTATCGCCGAAATCAGCACATTGACAGCACAAATTTACAGCCATCGTATTACCTTGACCGTGAAGGCTTTATCATAAAACACGACAGCCTTTCGCTGAGCACCTACCACAACACGGGCATCTCGTCGCTGCAATTGAACGCGGAAAACCGCACCGCCTGTTTCAACATCAACTATTGGCGCGACCATCCGCTAATCCATTATCCCATGCGAGCCGACACTTCCGATTTGTTTGAAGACATTTCTTATCGCGAAATCAAACAAGGAGAAATGCTACAAGGCGAGTTCAACTTATTCATCAACAAGAACTTGGACGAAATTCCACGCCTCTTGCCCGTTTGGGACGGCTACCCATCTGCCTTCATCTTCACCGAACACGCCGACTGGGCCGACCTGCGCACCCATCGTGCCGTTCTCTTTGGAAATGAGCACATTACAAAGCCAGAAGAGGCAACTGGGGGATTTTGCTACTTCGACATCCCTGTCACCAAAAGCGTGTTTTACTGGAACCCCGACCAAGTCACCAACCACGAAACAAGCAACGGCTTGTTTTCAGGACTTCATGCCACCATCAAAACCGACAAAGACTTTTATAAACTTCTGAAAGCCATAAAGAAAAAGGGCTTTGAGATTTGCCTTCACTCGCCCGAACAATACACCACTGTTCCCAGCGCCATGCCCAAGGCCATACGCTTCATGAAACAACAATTCGGCTCGGTTTCATGGATCGACCACGGCTACAACAACGGTCCCGACAAGAACCGCGAGGACATGGTTTGCGACGGGCTGCTGCCTGATTCGCCTTTTTATGCCGCCGACCTCTGGCGAAAAAACGGCGTGCGCTACCTTTGGAACGCCTACTACGAGGAAAACAGCATGGAATCCCTGAATTTCTACAGCCAATTCATACAACCCTACGATGGCTTCGGCGACGCCATCCCCAACCGTCAAATCACCACCTTGCCCAACGGCGACAAGGACTTTTTGCTGTGGTCCACGCCCTCAACATTAGAAGTGAACGATGACAGCGATTGGTACTACTATTTCGACTCTATCCGACTACAACAACTTGTAAACCAACACAATGTATTCATCACCCACATCTATCCCGCCTGGACCAACCCCTCGCGCGGCTTTTGGCAACTCAACGAAAACGGCACCATCGTAACCATGCCAGGATTCAATTTCGCACTGAGCCAACTCGCCCGACTGCGCGACGAGAAAAAACTCCTACCCACCACCATAGAGAAATACCTCGGTCATTACGAAAAACTACTCAATATCGAATACAACATATTGAACGACAACAGCATACAAATCACCAACAACGGCCCGTCAATAGAAGGCTTAACCCTGCTCTGCACCAAGCCCATCTCCATCGAAGGGAAAAACATCCATACCAGAGAAGTAAAAGAAGGCTATTTGGTGTGGGCTATTTGGTGTGGTTTGATTTGGGCAGAAACGAAACCGTAAACATAAAATACAGAGAATGAAAAAGTTATCCATATTCGTAAGCGGCAACGGCACCAACTTGCAGCGCATTGCCGAGTATTTTTCCGACCACAAAGACATTGAAATCGCCAATGTGGTGTGCAACAATCCCAAGGCCTATTCCATCGAGCGAGCCAAGAAATTGGATATCCCGGTGCGGATGATTACCAAACAGGATTTCAACAGCGAAGACTTCATCAAAGAGTTGCAAGACCTTGATATTGACTTGATTGTTCTGGCTGGATTTCTATGGAAAATCCCTGAAAACTTGGTCAAGGCTTTCCCAAACAGGATTGTGAACATCCATCCTGCCCTGCTGCCGAAATATGGCGGCAAAGGCTTTTATGGCGAGCATGTGCATGAAGCGGTTGTCGCGGCCAAGGAAGCGCAATCTGGCATTACTGTGCACTATGTCAACGAGTTGTACGATAGTGGCGAAATCATCCTGCAAGCCCGCGTCAGTTTGGACGAAAACGAAACGCCCGACTCTTTGGCGGCCAAAATCCACCAACTGGAGCAGGCGTATTTCCCTGTGGCGATTGAGCAGGTGTTAAGGTCGCAGAACTGACTAAACCTGAAAACCATTCTGTGACAACGACATATCCAATCGGGCGGTCGCTGCACACACCGCTACGCTCATTATTGGCAGTCTCGAAGTCTGTGGCGGCGAAGTTTTTCATTTCTCGTTGTAGTTGTTCCGCATCCGTTTCTCCATGCTCGCTATCTTTTGGCCTTGTAGAACGTTTCGATGAGCCAAATGTAATTTCTGCTTTGGTTTTTGGACATGAGACTTTAGTTTTTCTGATTGATAAGGTTCACCACCACCTTCACCATCACATCCTTTTCCTCGGGCTTGCTCTCGGCAATCATCAACGTCAAGGCGACCAAGGTATTGTCGGCTATGCGCTTGCTCATTTGCACCAACTGCCGCAGTTCCCCGATTTGGTTTCTGCGAATCTTCTCGTTCACGGCATAGCCTTTCAGCAGATAGTCTTTCAACACCCTGTTGGCCCATTGGCGGAACTGCACACCACGCTGGCTTTTGACGCGATAGCCTACAGAGATGATGACATCGAGACTATAAAATGGGACAGGCTTCTTAACGCCAATAACGTGTAAAAAATGCACGTTATTCTCGCGATTCAATTCTCCTTCCTTAAACACATTGATTATGTGCCGTCTTAAATTTGACTCTTCTCTTTGAAATAATACAGCCATCTGACTGGTTGAGAGCCATACGGTTTCATTCTCCAGCCTGACATCGATAGCAGTCTGTCCATTATCGGTTTGGTATATGACGATTTGGTTTTCCATGGATTAGTTTTATGCGGCAAAGATAGCAAAAAGATCGTGCCGAATCAAGGCGCAGGATTGAGAAAACTGTTTAAGTAACTGTTCAAAATTAAACTGCATGATTTTTGACGCGGGACACGGGACTTCGGGACTTTTTGACCATGACCTCTGACCATGACTATGACCGCTTTCACAGGAATGCTGAAATTTCAGTCCTTGGCCGAAGCAGTCATGTTCATAGTCACAAGTCATAGTCCCTTAGCTCGCGTCAATATGTAAACTAAATTTGCTCATCTACTTATTACTGTTGATTTGGATTTTTGAACGGACAGTTATGCACAAAGGAAAATGAACCAACGCGACTAAACCACCTGCTGCTTCAGCCAAGCCGCGAAAATCGGATCTTGGATTTCGGTTCGTCCGGGCAACACGTCAATCAAGTCGCGCTGCAACATGGCCTTGCGCAGGTTCTTGATGTTGGCCGAAGTGCCCAATTCGTACTTGTCAAGGATGGTTTTCGAGGAGAAATTCTCCACGCCGTCCACCACGGCATGAAGGAAATTGATTTGCTTGGGCGTCAGCGAATCAAGCAAGTTGCTGAACAGCAACCTCATCTGGTCGATGATGTTGGCGTGTGCGGTCGCAACGGTTTCAGCCGTGCAAGTGCCTTCCGTGCGCAGCCACACCTGATGCGACAGTTGCTGCACATAATAGGGATGCGCGTCCACCTTGCGGACAATATCAGAAGCCAACTCCTTGGAAATCAGCCTCCCCGTCTTCTTGAACTGACCTACTATATAAGGTATCCAGTCCGCTTCGGCGATTTTGTCGAGAAACATGAGGTCGCCGAATTTGTAGAAGGGCATTTCGTAGTTGCCGAAAATGTCTAAAAGCATGTGGCGCTTGCTTCCATAGAGGCAATAGCACACCGAATTGTGCAACTGCCAGTGGGAGCGCAACTTACGCTGAAACGCCAGCGATTCGGCATAGTTGCCCACGTTTTGGAACTCGTCGATGCAGATGACGAATTTCTTGCCTTTTTCCTCAGCGATGCGCTGCGGAAGGTCGAGGATTTCGTCCTCGGAATACTGCACTTCCTTGAAATTGAGGCCGAAAGTCACTTCATAGGACGAACTCCCTTCGCCGAGTGAAATCTTCGGCCCTACCGAGCCGATGTGTTTCTTCATCAGCGCGACCCATTCGTCCAGCTTCGAGGCCGAGGCTTGCAGCACGGCATTGACGTAGGTCTTGTAGAACTGCTCCTCGGTGCGGCAGTTGAAGATGTCGATTCGGGCGGCATAAAAGCCTTTGTCTTTCTCAAGCATCTCCAAGGTTTTGTTCACGAGTGAGGTTTTCCCCCAGCGGCGCGGCGAGATGAGGGCTGTGTTCACCAAACTTTTGAAGTTGCCGAGCAATTGGGCGGTTTCTTTCTCTCTATCGATAAAGAACTCACTTTCAGCCATTTTGCCATAAATAAACGGACTTTCCATAGCGCAAATGATTAGTTTCACGCCGCAAATATAATCATTTGATTTGAAATAGAACGATTTGAAATGAAATAATTTGAAATATTTTGATTTGAAATAAACTAATTTGAAATCGTTTAGTTTGAAATCATATAATTTGAAATAAAAAGGTTTGAAATCATTTGATTTCAAACCTTTTTATTAGATGCCTACATCTTTAGCCAAGGATTACTCTGTCGGCAAGGCCTTGAAGCCATTGCCCATAATCTCGGAGCTTTCAATTACATTGACGAAAGCGTTGGGGTCTAAGAAACGGAGGTTGGCTTTCAGTTTCACCAAGTCGGAGCGGTTGAGGGTGACGTAAATCATCTTGCGCTCAGCACCTTGATAGAGGCCGCTACCAGCAAACACCGTGCCGCTTCGGTCGAGATCCTTGATGATGAAGTTGCGCACCTCCTCAATCTTGTCAGTGACCACGAAGGCCGTCTTGTAGCTCTTCACGCCTTCCACAACGAGGTCGATGACCTTGCCTTCGATGTAAATCAGCAGGATGGAATAGATGGGCAGGCGGATGTCCTCGAAGGCCAGCAAAGTGCTGAGCGAGATGATGCTATCGACAATCATCACGAGGGTGCCAAGGCTGATTTTGGTGTATTTGTGGATGATCATGGAGATGATGTCGGAGCCGCCCGAAGTGGCACCAGCGCGGAAAATGACGCCGATGGCCACGCCATAGATGAGGCCTGAAACGATGGTGTTCAAGACCATATCGGGCATGAACCAGCTCTGCGAGCCGTCCTTGGCGATGTAATAAAGCGCCGATTGGGTGTCGGTAACCACGCTACCGCCGTGAATCACAGGCGCATAGCCCCATGTGCTTTCAAGGATATAAGTGAACACAGGTATCAGAATCACCGAGATAATCGTCTTGATGCCGAACTTGGGGCCGAGGATGATGGTGCCGATGATGAGCAGCGGAATGTCCATGGCAATGCCCGACACAGAGATTTTCCATCCCCACAGGGCATTGAACACGTTGGCCAGACCATACACGCCGCCAGGCGCAAGGTGGTAGGGGTTCACGAACATCACGTCGCCGATGGCGAAAAGTGCAGAGCCAAGCACCAATAAGGCGTAGGCTATGACTTGTTGCTTCAATTTTTCGTTTTGCATAACTTAATTAGTTAAAAATCAATTATTTAGTTTAATTTTCAGTCGTTTTGAAGCGGCAAAGGTATTGAATTTTTCTAAACAAAAAGCCAGCGCACCCGAAATTTTCGGATGCGCCGGTATTCACATTGCGGACACACTGCGTGTGTCAGTACAAATCTGGTTTACTCGCCCAACTTGATACGCACGAAGTTCACCACGGTGGCTTCCTTGTCGGCGGCCTGGATGTATTCGGCGACGGTCTTCGGGTCGGCAACGAGGCTGACTTGGTTGAGCAGGCAGCTCTCCTTGAAGAACTTGTTCAGACGCCCCTTGGCAATGTTCTGGATCATGCCTTCGTTGAGTTGCACCGTGCCAGGCACGTTGGCCTTGATTTCGCGGGCTTGTGCGCCTTGTTCCTCGGTGATGTAACCCTTGGTGATGTTCGAGTTGATGTGGTCGTCGCTATCCACGTGGTTCGGGTTGATGCCAGCCTTGCGGAGGGCAGCTTCCACAGCCTTTTGGATTTGCTCTTCCTTGGTCTTATCGACGGCAACTTGGAACTCGCGATCCTTCACCTCTTGCGGGATGGAGGCTTCGCTCACCGAAAGCGGGTTCATGGCGGCGACGTGCATGCACACCTCGTGGCTCACTTCCTCAACACCAGCGAAATTCTTGTTCATCTCGACGATGGTGGCAAGGCGGTTGCCCGGGTGGTTGTAGTTGGCCACATATTCACCTTCGAGCACTCTGAAAGCACCCAGTTCGGTCTTTTCACCGGTGACGGCGCTCTGGTTGGCAACAAGAGCCTCGACGGTCTGTCCGTTGAGTTCAAGAGCCTTCAAGGCTTCGATGTCCTTCACGCGGTTAGCGACGGCGGCTTCCAGCACGTCCTTCGTGAATTTCACGAAGTCTTCGTTGTTGGCCACGAAGTCGGTTTCGCAGTTCACCATGAGGAGGGCGGCATACTTGTGGTCTTCAGTGGCTTTCGACAGCACGCAGCCTTCGGCGGCGGTGCGGTCGGCGCGCTTGGCGGCCTTGGCCATACCCTTCTTGCGAAGGATGTCGATGGCGGCTTGGATGTCGCCTTCGGTTTCGACGAGGGCCTTCTTGCAGTCCATCATGCCAGCACCCGTCATTTGTCTCAATTCATTAACTTGAGAGGCGGTAATATTCATTGTATTGTCCTTTCTGTTTAATTAGTTTTTTGCAACAGGTTTGCGAGGACGGCGATTGCCGCGCGGACGACGTTCATCCTTGTTTTCCTCTTCCTCGTTGTTGTCTTTCATCTCGTCCATTTCGTCCTCTTCCTCTTCTTGGATGAGGTCCTTGTTGTTCTTGCGTTCGGTCATGCCTTCTTCAATGGCTTCGGTCATCTTGCCGACGATAAGGGCGATGCTTTTCGAGGCGTCGTCGTTGGCCGGGATGGGGAAGTCAATAAGGTTGGGGTTGGTGTTGGTATCAACGATGGCGAAGGTCGGGATGTTGAGTTTGCGGGCTTCGGCCACTGCGATGTGCTCTTTCATGATGTCCACCACGAACAGGGCGGAAGGCAGACGGCTGAGGTCGGCGATGGAGCCGAGGTTCTTCTCGAGCTTTTCGCGTTCGCGCTCGATTTGCAGTTTCTCGCGCTTCGAGAGGCTCTTGTAGGCGTCGCTGGTCATCATCTTGTCGATGCTCGTCATTTTCTTGACGGCTTTGCGGATGGTGGCGAAGTTGGTGAGCATACCGCCGGGCCAACGCTCGGTCACGTAAGGCATACCGACTTTCTTTGCCATTTCGGCGACGATGTCCTTGGCTTGCTTTTTGGTGGCGACGAACAAGACTTTCTTGTTCGACTTGGCCAACTGGCAGAGGGCATTGGCGGCCTCGTCCATCTTGGCTTGGGTCTTATAAAGGTCGATGATGTGGATACCATTGCGCTCCATGAAAATATAGGGAGCCATGTTCGGATTCCATTTTCTCTTGAGATGGCCGAAATGACAACCGGCATCCAACAGTTCTTCAAATGTTACTTGTGTCATGAGTTTTCTTTTTTAATGTTTACATTCACTGAATACAATCGCCGAGTAGTCTTAACATAAAGAATCTCAGCAATTTGGATACTAAACAAAATCGCTTGGCTTCTGAGGGCTTAACGTTTGCTGAATTGGAACTTCTTACGGGCACCAGGCTGACCGGGTTTCTTACGCTCGACCATACGCGGGTCGCGGCGCATCAAACCTTTGGCCTTCAGGGTGGGACGATACTCGGGGTTGATTTCGCAGAGGGCGCGGCTGATGGCGAGGCGAAGGGCCTCGGCTTGGCCATTGATGCCGCCACCGTCGAGGTTGACTTTGATGTCATACTGGCCGAGGGTTTCGGTCAGCATGAAAGGCTGTTCAACCACATAGTGGAGGATGCTCGTCGGGAAATACTCCTTGTAGTCGCGCTTGTTCACCGTAATGTTGCCACTGCCGGCCTTCATGTAGATGCGGGCAACGGCGGTCTTTCTTCTACCTAAAGCGTTGATAACTTCCATGATTAATCTTTATTCTTAATTGTGTTGATCTTGAGTTCGATGGGCTGTTGTGCCTCGTGCTTGTGGTTAGGACCTTCGTAAACGTAGAGGTTCCTGAAAATCTCGCTGCCGAGTCTGTTCTTCGGGAGCATACCCTTGATGGCGTGCTCAAGAACGAAAGTGGGCTTGCGCTTCAGTTGTTCGCTCACGGTGCGGATGCGTTGGCCACCAGGATAGCCGGTGTAGCGCATGTAGTACTTCTGGTCCATCTTCTTTCCAGTCAGGACGATTTTTTCTGCATTGATGATGATGACATTGTCACCACAATCGCTGTGGGGAGTAAAGCATGCCTTCTTCTTGCCCCGCAGAATCTGGGCAACCTGTGAGGCCAAACGGCCCAGGATTTGACCTTCGGCGTCAACGACATACCACTTCTTGTTGGCGTTTTCCTTATTGACGCTTACTGTTTTGTAGCTTAAGTAATTCATTTTTTTTGTTTGTTGTTTTTTATCCAATTCAATAACGATACATGCCTTTTTTAAGGGCGTGCAAAATTACATCTTTCTCCGATTCGCTCCAACTTTTTTGTGCATTAATTCCCTTTCGCCCGAAAATCAATGCGTTAGAACCAACCAGAGACAGTTTTGGATGATTGAACGAGGCTGCAAAAATACGACTTTTTTGTTTATCAGTCACATTATATGTAACTTTTTTTCTTTTCTGACACGAATTGCCAGGAATGAATCACGAATTATCATGAATTAAATTTTTGGTCAATCTGGGAATAATTCATGGGTATATTGAGCCTTAAAACCTAAACCTCACCGAGGCCAGCACCTCCATCGGGCGGAGGGTATATGCGGTTTCCTGCACCGAAAAGGCACCCGAATAATAGGAAACATACCGCTTGCTATTGAAAATGTTGTTCCAGCGCACTTCGAAGCCGAGTTTGGGCTGTTCGATGGAGAACTCGTAGGCGGCATCCACGAAGAGATAAGGTTTGCCTTGGTGACGGTAGTATTCCGCCGTCAAGCTCACGGTTTGGTTACGCTTCAAGAAGGCAAAGGCCTTGCCGAAATGCCTCCAATAGGTGATGTCGCTGCGTTTTTGCGTGTCGATGAAGGAATACAACTTGTTGTAGTTCAGCGAATAGTCCACATTGAGCCAATCAGTCACCTTGAACATGATGGAGGGCGACAGGCTGTAGGAAAACGACTCCGTGTCCAGCAGTGCATCATTGACCAAGGAAACGCCGCGCGAGTCCAAAAGGTTGCCTTTCAGGCCGATGGTGGTGCGGATGGGCGAGAAATACTTCTTGACGCTGCCGCTCAGGGTTTGATAGAAACGGTTGTTGGGCATTTCCACGATTTGCAAGGTGCTGAGGCCGCCTTCGCCTATTTCGTAGCGGTACATGTTTTCGCTGTGGGTGTGGCCAAGGCCATAACGCAGGTCGGCGTTGAGGGAAATGAACGGTTCCTTGAATTGCGCGCCTACGCTGCCCGAAAGGGTGCGCGACAACGAGAGCGGCGCTTTGCGCATCACCAAGTTCTGATAGTCGGTGATCAGATAGGTATCCATCCAAGTGTTGTAGTTCTCGATGTTGTGGCTCAATCGCGCCGAGGCGTTGATTGTCCAGAAGTTGCCGAGTTTCAAGCGGCTCCAAAGGCTTGGATTGAAAAGCAGCTTGGTCAGTTGGTCGCCGTCGGTTTCGCTTTGCACCGTGACGGATTGCAGGCTCAGCGGCAAGTCGAAGCCTGCGCTGAGGCGCTTGCGCTTGTATTCCACGCTGGCGTTGAGGTAGGGCTTTATTTGGCGGCGGCGCACTTGCGCATCGTTGGCAAGCGGGCTTTGCCAGTCGGTTTCGCCGTCGGAAAGGGCCAAATGCGAATGGATTTGCCGTTCTACGAAGAGGAAGCCCGCCTTAGGGCGTATGGTGAACCGTCCCGCCGTGAAAATGGCGCTGACGGCATGGTCGGCGAAATATTGTCGGGTGTTGAGTTGCTGCACGGTTTTCGCGTAGGCGATGCTGTCGTTGAGCAGATTGGCGAACTGCCCTGGCTCCACTTCAAGGCGGTGGGGCGTTTGGCCGTAACCGATGTATGAGGTGATGTCCAACATCCTTTTCCCGACAGGGACGATGAGGCGCAGGTCGTTATCGACGGACAAAGCGGGCGTTTCCAAGGTTTGTCGGACGGGCAAGCCGTTGTTCACGTCGAGGCCGAAAGCCTTGTCCCACGTGGTGGAGAAGTTGAGCTTGTTGTCCAAGTAATAAGCCTTGTCGTTGCGGTTGAGCGTAATCGTGCCGAAAAGCCGGTTGTCGCGGAAGCGGTTGTCGATTTGCTCGGTGTAGGCGAGGGTGTCGTTGGCAAGGTAAAGCGTGTTGCTTTGGCTCACCGATTGCTTCCGCAAGTCGTTGAGATAGTAGAGATTGACGCGCAAGGTGGTGTTTTCGCTGATGGGAAACAGCGTGTTCAGGTTGCCGAGGTGCGTTTGGTTGTCCAAATAGCGGTTGGCGTTGAAAAGCGGCGTGGCGGCCTGCTTGATGCCAAGTTCCTCACCCAACTTGGCGGGTCGATTCGAGTTGTAGTTCTCGAAAGTGAGCATCCGGGTGTACATGCTGAGGTCGTCGCCCGTGTTGTTGGTGCGGTAGGCGGCCAGCATCTGCACCTTGCCCGAAAACAGCATGGGCGTGGTGTTTACGTTCCAAAGGAAAGGCCACGCGCCGAGGCCGACTTTGGCCGTGCCGGTGAGGGCCACGTCCTTGGCCAACTTGATGTTGATGGAAGCCTGTTCGGAATCAACGCGGTCCTCCAGCATCTTGATGGGCTGGTGGTTCTCATACACTTCTACCGACGACACCGACTGGTGCGGCAGGTTCTTGCTGACCGCCGCGTAACTTCCGCCCATCAGGTCCATGCCTTCGACGTAGAACTTCTGTATGGGCAGGCCTTGGTAGGTGATTTTGCCATCGTCGGCCACCTCGATGCCGGGCATACGCTTCAGCACGTCCTCAATGCTCTTGTCTTGCTTCTGCACAAAGGAGCCAACGATGTATTCTAATGTGTCGCCCTTCTGCTCGATGCTGCGGGCGCGCACGGTGACACCTTTCAGCTCTTGAACCTCTTCACGAAGCGTGAAATCCACCGTCTGGCTGCGGTTGGCGATGCGTTTGGTCTGCTTCTCGAAAAAGAGCGACGAGGTGGCCACATCGAGGCTGTCGGCTTCGGCATTAACGGTGAGGCTGTATTTGCCGTCGTTTTCGGTGCCTGTATAAGCCACGATGATGCGGCTTCCCGCCTTGTAGGCCAGCACTTTGATATTGGGCAAAGGCTCACCCTCGGTGTCTTTCACATGGCCGGTGAGCACGGTTTGCGCCGGCAATATCTGACAAAACAGAATCAACAGAATGATATGGAGCAGACGAAGCCTCATTTACGGTCTAATTCGATAGGATTGTTGCGGGATTGCATTACGTTGTACATTCTTTTTTGAATATCGGGACTCGTCCGCTCGTCAAAGTGGTTCATGATGTTCTCGCGTAAATCGTCTTCCACCTTGAACAGTCCTTTTCTTGTGGTTGGGATATAATCAAAACCATAGTATGACACATCATGCCATTCGATATTTGTGCCTGGTTCAGGCACTTCAATGGAAACGAAATTGAAACAGTAGTGTTTTCTCGTGTCGTTTACCTTAAGGATTAATCCTGGCAACCCGTGGAACTTGTACGGACCATCGCTAAAGGGAAGTTCTTCCGTAAACCAAGCCTCCCATGAGCGTCCGCCATAATCGCACATTGCCTTTTGGCATAAATAGCCCTCGATGCTGACGGTGTCGTCAAGGATGTCCCAGCAAAACGCATTCAAATCCTCTTCATACTTGAATTTGTCGGTAAGGAATACATGGTCTGTTACGGTCATTTTCCCTTCAGGATGATTCTTGAAAACCTGGAACATGTACCTTCCAACAAAATCTCCCCCGTTGGAGGTGAACCATTCTGGATAGGTTCCATCGCGCATCTTTTCGAATCGGATGCGATCGAGTTTGTAGTTCCCATAACTCTCGAAATCGGAAACGCTGTTGCCGACGAGCAACACCATCCTTTCCTTGTTTGCCCATTCCAAATGGGTCGTATCCTCTCTGTATGTCAAATCGTACATGACTTGCAGACGAGCCACATCCAAAGAATCGAAAGCACTCTCTTTCGATTGTGCTGGTAGCATTAGTACAAAGGCATATAACAACAATCCGACACTGAAAAAACGCTTCAAGATTTTCTTGCTATACATAGTCAATTACATCATAGTATTGATAGAAAATGGAGATTCCTTTATTGTCGCAAAGGTAATAACTATTTTTCAATTCACAAAATGGTTTTTTGCGGTTTTCTCTAAATTGTGTACCTTTGCACCAAAATTCAAGTCAATGTCCATCGAAATCAACCATATCACCAAGCGTTACGGCGAGCAACTTGCCCTCAATGACGTAACGCTCTCTATTAATAAAGGTATCGTCGGCCTGCTCGGTCCCAACGGCGCGGGCAAATCGACGCTGATGAAAATCATCACCTGTTTCATCCCGCCCACCTCGGGCACGGTAAGCGTGGAAGGCCACGACGTCACCGACGAGCCTATGGCCGTCAAGCGCATCGTGGGCTACCTTCCGGAGCACAACCCGCTTTATTTGGATATGTACGTCCGCGAATACCTTGAGTTTGTGGCCGGTGTGCACCAACTGAAAGGCGAAGCGGCCCGCAAGCGTATCGAGGCGATGATTGAGGAAACGGGCCTCGGCATAGAGGCACACAAGAAAATCGGGGCCCTCTCGAAAGGCTACCGCCAGCGCGTGGGCTTAGCCCAAGCCATGATGCACGACCCGCAGGTGCTCATTTTGGACGAACCCACCTCTGGCCTCGACCCCAACCAACTCATCGACATCCGCAACCTCATCTCCAGCCTCGGCAAGGAGAAAACCGTGCTGCTCTCCACCCACATCATGCAAGAGGTGGAGGCCATCTGCGAGCGCGCCATTTCGAGAACCTGAAACAGGAAAACGCGGCCAGCAACGTGGTCGTCGTGGAGTTTGAGAGCGAGGTGAGCGAAGCCCTTTTGCAGGGCATCCCGCAAGTGGGCCGCGTGCAGCGCGTGAAAGAAAACCACTGGATTATTGAGCCGCAAGGCGACACCGACATCCGCGCCAACTTGATGAAGTGGTCGGTGGAACGCAACCTGATTATCAAGACCTTGCAGAAGGAAGACTTAAGCATTGAAGAGGCGTTCCAGAAGCTGACGAAATAAAAAGCTTGCCATGAGCAAATGGACCGACAAGCTGTTAAAAGCCCCGAGCGATAATGTAGTCATCCAACTTTTTAGGTATGGTTTTGTCGGAGGTGTGGCATTTTTGGTGGATTATGGAGCGATGGTGCTGCTCACCGAATGGTTTGGGCTCAACTATCTGCTGTCAGCCACCATTTCGTTCATCCTCGGCCTGACAACGAACTACATACTCAGCGTTTCATGGGTCTTCGACAAGCGCAAGGTTTCCAACCGATGGGCAGAGTTTCTCATCTTTGCCTTCATCGGTATTATCGGTTTGGGACTGAACAGCCTTTTTATGTATCTTTGCACCGACAAATGGGGCATTCATTATATGCTTTCCAAGGTGATTGCCACCGTCATCGTCTTTTTTTGGAACTTTTTTGTCCGAAGATTCACTCTCTTTAGGCACGACAATTGTACGAATCCATGAAAAAAGCCATTATCATCGGAGGAGGGCCGGCGGGACTGACCGCAGCCTACGAGCTTTTGAGCCAAACCGACATCCATCCCGTTGTTTTTGAGATGGAAGACCAAGTGGGCGGCATTTCAAAGACCATCAACTACAAGGGCAACCGCATGGACATTGGCGGCCACCGTTTTTTCTCCAAAAGCACCCTGGTCATGGAATGGTGGAACAAAGTCATGCCTTTGCAGGGACAACCCGCTTCAGACGACTTTTTGTTGCACAAAGACAAAACCTTTGCCCCAAACGGCCCCGACCCCGAAAACGACGACCGTGTTATGCTGGTGCGCGAAAGGGTTTCGCGCATTTATTTCCTCCACAAGTTTTTCGACTATCCCATCTCCCTGAAATTCCAGACTTTTGCCAACATGGGCCTCTGGCGCACCCTCAAAGCGGGTTGTGGCTATGTTTTCGCCTCGGTTTTCAAGCGGAAAGAAGATTCGCTGGAGAACTTTTATATCAACCGTTTCGGGAAACCGCTTTATGAGCTTTTTTTCGAAGACTACACCGAAAAGGTTTGGGGCGTACACCCGTCGAAACTTGGTGCTGACTGGGGCTCACAGCGTGTGAAAGGCCTCTCGGTGTCGAAGGTGCTCAAAGACATGATTGCCAAGCGGTTTTCGCGCCATCATTCCGATGACGACCTGTCGCAAAAACAAGTCGAAACCTCCCTGATCGAGCAGTTTGTCTATCCCAAATATGGGCCAGGGCAGCTTTGGGAAACCGTGGCACAAGACATGGAACGACAATCGGGCGAAATCGTCAAAAACAGCCAAGTGACGGCCATCTATCTGGAAGGGAACCGTGTGAAATCGGTGGACGTCAGCCATGACAATGCCATTGAAAACCACCCTTGCGATTACCTCATCTCGTCCATGCCCCTAAAAGAACTTGTGGAAGCGCTTCGTGGCATCGACATTCCAGAAGAGGTTAGGCACATCGCCACCACACTCCCCTACCGCGATTTCATCACCGTTGGACTCTTGGTCAAGAAAATGAAAATCCAGAACCAAACCCACATCGCCACCTACGACAACCGTATCCCCGACACATGGGTTTACATTCAAGAGCGCGAGGTGAAAGTGGGACGACTGCAAATCTTCAACAACTGGTCGCCCTATATGGTGGACGACTACAAGAACACGATGTTTGTCGGGATGGAGTATTTCTGCTCGGAAGGCGACGCGCTATGGAATATGAGCAACACCGACTTCATTCAAATGGCCATCGGCGAGCTGTCGCAGATCGGCATCATCGACCGCAACGATGTGTTGGATGCCACGAGGGTAAAAATCAAAAAGGCTTACCCTGCCTATTACGGGTCATACTACCAATTGGACAAAGTTAGGGCCTTTTTGGACAACATCGAAAACCTATATTGCATAGGGCGTAACGGCCAGCACCACTACAACAACATGGACCACTCCATGCTGACCGCCATGGAAGCCGTGGCCAACATTCGCGACAACATCACGACAAAAGACAACATCTGGAATATCAACACGGAAGAGGAGTATCATGAAGTCAAACGGTAAGTTTGGTTTTTTTATTCGCCAAAACCCTCCTCGTATCGGAAAAAACCGTACCTTTGCAGCCTCAATCGTGGAAAGATTTGATTTGATTGCAACCACAAGAAAAAATGCTAAACCAATGCTTTTTCCTACTACTTTCAGTCAATACTTCCCACACAAATTCATTATTAACTAACTAATAAACAATTTGTTATGGGTTATTATTTCACTTCAGAGTCCGTTTCGGCGGGTCATCCCGACAAGGTAGCCGACCAAATTTCGGATGCCGTTTTGGACGCGATTCTCAGCAAAGACCCCACCTCGAAGGTGGCTTGTGAAACTTTGGTTACCACCGGTTTGGTCGTCGTGGCGGGCGAAATCCGCACCAACGGCTATGTTGAGATTCCCGATGTGGCGCGTCGCGTCATCGACAAAATCGGTTACAACAAGTCGGAGTATCAGTTTGACGCCCAGTCGTGTGGTGTTTTGTCGGCTTTGCATGGCCAGTCGAACGACATTTTCCAAGGCGTTGGCCGCCAAAATCCAGAGGAACAGGGCGCCGGCGACCAAGGCATGATGTTCGGCTTCGCTTGCAAGGAAACCGAGAACTACATGCCTTTGACCATCGACCTCTCGCACATGCTGCTGCAAGAGCTAGCCGCCATACGCAAGGAAGGCAACCAGATGAAGTATCTCCGCCCCGACGCGAAGTCGCAGGTGACGGTGGAATACGGCGAAGGCTGGAAACCGCTTCGTATCGACACCATCGTCATCAGCACACAACACGATGAGTTTGACAAAGACGACATCATGCTCAAAAAAATTGAGGACGATGTACGCAACATTCTGATTCCCAGAGTTAAAGAAAAACTTCCTGCCCATTTGAAGGAACTCTTCGGCGACGACATGAAGCTCTATGTGAACCCCACGGGCAAGTTCGTCATTGGCGGACCACACGGCGACACGGGCCTCACGGGCCGTAAAATCATCGTCGATACCTACGGCGGTCGCGGTGCCCACGGCGGCGGCGCTTTCTCGGGCAAGGACAGCTCGAAAGTCGATCGCTCGGCGGCCTACGCTGCGCGCCACATCGCCAAGAACCTCGTGGCCGCTGGCGTGTGCGACCAAGCCTTGGTGCAGATTGCCTACGCCATCGGAAAGGCCGAGCCTGTCGGTTTTTACGTGAACACCGAAGGCACCTCACACGTCAAGATGAGCGATGCTGAAATTGCTTTGAAAGTCAAGGAGTTGGTCGATTTAAGGCCTTACTTCATCGTGAAGCGCTTCGGCCTCACCAACCCGATTTTCGAGGAAACAGCTTCTTACGGACACTTCGGTCGCAAGGATGAGAAACGCAAGGTGGAGGTGTTCTATGAAGACCAGGACACCTTCCGCGAAGGCAAGCAAATCTTCAAGAACGTGGAGTTCTTCGCTTGGGAGAAACTCGACCTTGTTGATCAGATGAAGAAAACTTTCGGCTGCTGACACGTTTTGCAGAGCACAAAAAAAGTCCGCGAGAAGTGGTTTTCGCGGACTTTTTCTTTTTCTCGGGGCAGGTTATTGCTCCACTTGTGCTTGCGCCTCAAAATGCTTAATGATTTCTTCTGGAGTCATGCCCAAAAAGCCAATCGAGGCCTCAGCCGAAGGCGTAATCTCACTCTCGGGATAGTCAGAAACGATGCGCTCCAACAAGACACGTGCCTTGTCGATGTCATTCATCTGGTCGTGATACACAAACGAGGCAAGCATAAACATGCCAAATGGTGTCTTTTCGTAAGTCGGATATTTGTCCATCAATTGCTGGCAAATCTCCTCGCTCTTAGCTGCATCGTTCTGTCCGACAGCGATTTCCAATGCCTTAAACAACCAATCGGGAGCCGATGGGTCGTCAGGGTTCTGCTTGGCAAACTCACAGAACTGCTTGATAGCAACGGGAGCCGCTTCGGGGTTGGCCGTCATGTCTTCGTTGAACAGAGCTGCCTCGGCCTTCTTCAGGTCGTCTTGGGTCAGTTTTTTCTCGCCACAGGCCAACAAAGTGAAGGCCATCGTTGCGACGAGCATCAGGTTTAGAAATCTTTTCATTGTTATAAGTTTTATCTACGTCTTCTCTTGTTGTTGGGAAAAATCATCCGGTAATCCACGTCGCAGCGGCCCTCCATGATGGATTTCAACTTGCTTTGCAGCAGGGTTTTGCGCAGCGGTGCGACAAGGTCGGTGAGCACATGGCCTTGGAGATGCTCGTACTCATGCTGGATGATGCGAGCACGAATGCCTTCAAAGACTTCCTCGTGTTCGTTGAACTGCTCGTCCATATACTTGATGCGGATTTTGTCGGGGCGCATCACCTCCTCATAGATGTTGGGCAAGCTGAGGCAGCCTTCCTTGAACGGCACGTCGTCGCCAAAGGTTTCGAGCAACTCGGCGTTGATGAAGACTTGTTTGAAGTCCTTGCCGTCCGGGTAGTCAGGATAGAAGGGGTTGCCATCAACGAGAAACAGGCGGATGGACTTGTTCACTTGTGGCGCGGCGAGGCCGACGCCTTCACTGTGCGCGAGGGTTTCCCACATATCGGCAATGAGTTTGTCGAGCTCGGGATAGTCGGGGGTGATGGGTTGGGCCACGGCTTTCAAGGTGGGGTGACCGTATGCTACGATGGGTAATATCATATTAGTTAACAGTTATCAGTTGTTTAGTTATCAGTCAGTTGGGAGTGTGGAGTTAGGAGTGTGGAGTTAGGAGTGTGGAGTTAGGAGTGTGGAGTATAGCGAAGTTGCTCCTCGCTCCCAACTCCTCACTCCTAACTCTTATGGATTCCATATACGATTGCAGGATGATGGTGGCAGCGATGGTATCGACGAGTTCCTTGTCCTGCCGTTTCGATTTCTTGAGGCCCGCGTCGAGCATGGTTTGGTGCGCCATCACGGAGGTGAAGCGCTCGTCGTAGCGGACGATGTTCATGTTGGGCAATAGTTTTTTCAGTCGGTTCACGATGGGGTCGATGTATTTGGAGCAGTCGGAGGGGTTGTTTTTCATGTCTTTCGGCTCGCCGATGACAAGGGTTTCCACTTCTTCAGACTGCAAGTAATTCATCACGAAATCAACGAGTTGCGCCGAAGAAATAGTGGTCAGGCCGTTTGCGATGATCTGCAACGGGTCGGTCACGGCGATGCCGCAACGTTTCCTACCTAAATCGATAGCCATTATCCTTGACATTTCCTAAAAATTGAGGTGCAAAAGTAAAGATTTTTCCGCAAAGTCAGTATGTTATCAACAAAAAAAGAGGCTCAATGAACCTCTTTCGCTTGGGGTGGAAGATGGGACTCGAACCCACGACCCACGGAACCACAATCCGGTACTCTAACCAACTGAGCTACATCCACCATCGGTTTTGCGGCTGCAAAAATACAACATTTTTCCGAAACGGCGGCATTTTTTGCGCATTTTTTTCAAAATTTCTTTTTTCTGCCACGAAATCAAGGCAAAAACGCTACCTTTGACGGCTCAAACGAAGCCTTTTATGGTCGAAAAAACGAACAACGCACAATCTCCCAAAGCGCTGGCTTGGAAACGGTTCCGAAGCAACAAGCTCGGAATGGTGGCCTTGCTTTTCGTCATCGTTTGGGCTTTGTTGGCCCTGTTTGCCTACCTCATCATCCCCGACAAAACGCCCAACGCCAACCGGCAACTGCTTGAAATCAGCACGAAAAAACCTGGCTTTGAGGTGGATATGCTGATGATTCCAAAGGAAAACCCGCCCACCAAAACGCCTTTCCTCACTTTCTTGCTGCAAGGTCGCTCCGATGAGTGTACCTACCTGCCCTTCGATAGCCTACATATTAATAAGGAGAAAACTACGGTGTTTCTCTACCAGTCGGAAAGTGGGTCAAGTGTTAAAACAGAAATGGTTGAAAATAAAGAACTTACAAACAAGATCTTCGACTCTGACAGCGAGGCAGAAGCTTTTATCAGAAGCCATTGCGTGAAGCACCGCAAGTTTTTGCTCGGCACCGACCAGTTTGGCCGCGACTTTTTGAGTCGTTTGGTGTTGGGTAGCCGCATCAGCTTGACGGTGGGCTTCATCGCCGTGCTGCTGAGCCTGATGATTGGCATCATCGTGGGCAGTTTGGGCGGCTTCTTCCGTGGCAAAGTCGATGACGCGGTGGTATGGTTCATCAACGTGGTTTGGTCCATCCCTACCCTACTGCTCGTCATCGCTATCACTTTCGCCTTGGGCAAGGGCATCGCGCAGGTGTTCATCGCCGTCGGTCTGACGATGTGGGTTGAGGTGGCGCGTATCGTGCGCGGACAGATTCTTTCCATCCGCGAAACAACTTTCGTGGAAGCAGGAAGAGCCTTGGGATTCAGAAATTTACGCATTATTTTCAAGCATATTTTGCCCAACATCCTCAATCCTATCATTGTGGTTTCGGCTGCCAACTTCGCCTCGGCCATTTTGCTTGAGGCGGGTTTGAGTTTCCTCGGTATCGGTGTGCAGCCACCCATGCCTTCGTGGGGCAGTATGATCAAGGAAAACTACGCCTTCATCATCCTCGATGCGGCTTATTTGGCCGTCTTGCCGGGCATCGCCATCATGCTCCTCGTGTTGGCATTTATGTTAATAGGGAACGCGCTTCGGGAAGCTTTGGATGTAAAAAATTAATTCGGAATTAGGAATTCGGAATTAGGAATGTTGAATCTATACCTAATTCATAATTCCACATTCTTCATTCATAATTCAAAGAAAAGTTGTATCTTTGCGCCCTCAAAATCGTGCACACACGCGGGTGTGGCGGAATTGGTAGACGCGCCAGACTTAGGATCTGGTTTCGAGAGAAGTAAGGGTTCGAGTCCCTTCATCCGCACAAGTCGAAAACAATCAACAAGTTAGAAATGAATATCACACAGACTGCAAAAGGAGAGAACCTCATCTCCATCAAAATCAGCGTCGAAAAGGCTGATTACCAAGAATCCGTTGAAAAGACTTTGAAACAAATGCGCCAACGCGCCAGTGTGCCTGGTTTCCGTCCCGGTATGGTGCCGATGGGCATGATAAAGAAAATGTATGGCGCCAGCGCGAAAATGGAAGCTCTGAATTCCTTGGTTTCAGACAACCTCAATAAGCATATCGCCGAAAACAAGCTTAATCTCATCGGCTATCCGTTGAGCGACCTCGACAACCAACAGCCCAACGACCTTGAGAACCAAGACGATATGGACTTCTGCTTTGAGGCTGCCATCCGTCCCGAAATCAACATCGACTACACCAACACCATGGTCGATTTCTACCACATCATCCCTGAAGAGGAAGACGTGCAACACGCCATCGACGATATGCTGGAGCGCAACCCCAACACCAGCCATCCTGAAACCGTGGGCGAAAACGACCGCCTCGAACTGAAGGTGCGCGAAGCCGAAGACGGCAAGGAAGTGGAAGACGGCTTCCAAAAAGACGGTGTTTACATCCATTTGGACCAAATCACCAACAAGACCATCCGCAAGAAATTCATCGGCAAGGAAGTCGGTGCCGAGTTTGTCGTGAACCTCGCCAAGGCCTTCGGTAGCGAAGAAGCCGTGGCCAAAGTGCTGGGTGACGACGCACCAGTTGATAGCGACTACAATATCATCATCGACGACGCCCTCCGCAGCGAGAAACCCGAACTCAATGAAGAGTTCTTCGAGAAGGTGTTCCCGAAACAGGAAGTGAAAGACCTCGACACCTTCAAAGCCAAGGTGAAAGCCGAGATGGAGAAGCAATTCGAGGCCGAAACCGACCCGATTCTCTTCAACAAGATGATTGACGAAATCGTGGCCGCCGCCAAGTTCGACCTGCCCGACGCTTTCCTGAAACGCTGGATTGTGGAGAACAGCCAAGGCAAGATTACCGCCGACGACGTAGAAAAGAACTACGAGAAGGACTATGTGAAGGGCCTGCGCTGGCAGCTCATCGAAGACAGCATCGCCTCGGCCAACACCGAACTCATCGTTACCGAAGAAGAAGTGAAGAACTTTGTGCTGAAGCAAATCTTCCCCGGCATCGACTACGCCACGCTCGAAGACGACATGAAGGCCAACCTCGACAAGATTGCCGCCAACTACCTCAAGGACGGACAACAGAAAGAACAGCTGAAGAACCAACTCGCCGACATCAAGATGACCCAATTCCTGAAAGGCAAGATGAACATCAACTACGCCGAGACCAACTACAAGGATTTCATGAAGAAGCTCGAAGAGGAAAGGAAAAGTTGAGAGTTAGGAGTTAAGAGTTAGGAGTTAGGAGTGTGGAATGGGTTGGCCCTGAAAGGGCCTGACTATCTTAACCCGATACAAGCACAGCGCAGTTTCGGGCAGCAGCAAACAAACCAAACAAACAGAAAAACATGATCACAGAATTCCAAAAATACGCCACCAAGCACCTCGGCATGAACACCTTGAGCTTGGAACAATACATGTCGAGAGTAAAAAGTCAGGGCTACATCAGCCCGACCGTCATCGAGGAACGCCAGCTCAACGTGGCCCAAATGGACGTGTTCAGCCGCCTGATGATGGATCGCATCATCTTCCTCGGCACCGCCATCGACGACTACGTGGCCAACGTCATCCAAGCCCAGATGCTCTTCCTTGAATCGACCGATGCCAAGCGCGACATACAAATCTATCTCAACTCGCCTGGTGGCAGCGTGTATGCCGGCCTCGGCATCTACGACACCATGCAGTTCATCACCCCCGATGTGGCCACCATCTGCACCGGCATGGCCGCTTCGATGGCCGCCGTGCTGATGTGCGCCGGCACACCCGGAAAGCGCTCTGCCCTGCCTCACTCACGCATTATGATCCACCAGCCCATGGGCGGCGTGGAAGGCCAAGCCACCGAAATCGAAATCACGGCACGCGAAATCCAGAAGCTGAAGAAAGAGCTGTACGAAATCATCGCCAAGCACTCGGGCCAGACCTACGACAAGGTGTGGGCCGACAGCGACCGCGACTATTGGATGACCGCCGAGGAAGCCAAGGCTTACGGCATGATCGACGAAGTGCTCATCAAGAACAAGAAGGCATAAACAATGGCCAGAAAATCAGACGTTTGTGCGTTTTGTGGACGCAAAGCCAATGAAGTGCGATTGCTCATCCAAGGCATCGACGCACAGATTTGCGACAGCTGCGCCAAACAAGCCTATATCATCATCAAGGAGCAATTCGGCGACGACAAACCCAAGAGCAAATTGGACTCGAAGGGCTTAGCGCTGAAGAAACCCGCCGAAATCAAGGACTTCCTCGACCAATACGTCATCGGGCAAGACGAAGCCAAGCGTACGCTCGCCGTGGCCGTCTATAACCACTACAAGCGCATCAGCCAAAAAGTGGAAGCCGACGAGGTGGAGATCGAGAAATCAAACATCATCCTTGTGGGCGAGACCGGCACGGGCAAGACCCTCTTGGCCCGCACCATCGCCAAGATGCTCAACGTGCCTTTCGCCATCGCCGACGCCACCGTCTTGACCGAGGCCGGCTATGTGGGCGAAGACGTGGAGAACATCCTCGTGCGCCTCTTACAGGCCGCCGACTTCGATGTGGCCGCCGCCGAGCGCGGCATTGTCTTCATCGACGAAATCGACAAGATTGCGCGCAAGAGCGACAACCCCAGCATCACCCGCGACGTGAGCGGCGAAGGCGTGCAACAGGCCATGCTGAAACTCCTGGAAGGCTCGGTCGTCAATGTGCCACCCAAAGGCGGACGCAAGCACCCCGAACAGGAGATGATCGCCATCAACACCAAGGATATCCTCTTTATCGCGGGCGGCGCCTTCGACGGCATCGAGCGCCTCATCGCCGCAAGAAAACGCACCAACGTGATTGGCTACGGCACCGGCGGCAACGAGGTCATCGACAAGGACAACATGCTCCAGTACCTCTCGCCCGCCGACTTGAAGAAATTCGGCCTCATCCCCGAAATCGTCGGACGACTGCCCATCATCACCCACCTCAATCCTTTGGACGAAGTCGCGCTGAAGCGCATCCTCACCGAGCCGAAAAACGCCTTGGTGAAACAGTTCTCAAAACTCTTCGCCATGGACCATATCAATCTAATCATCAAGGACGAGGTGTTTGATTTCATAGTGGAGAAAGCCATCGAGTTCAAGGTGGGTGCACGCGGCTTGCGCAGCATCATGGAGGCCATCCTCAACGACGCCATGTTTGAACTGCCTTCCGAAATCACTGCTACGGAATTGGTCATCGACCGCGAATATGCTGAGGCTAAACTCGAGAAATCGGGACTGAAGAAGCTTCATGCCGGAGATTGATTCGCGTTTTTTCACATAAAAAGCACCCGCTTTCGGCGGGTGCTTTTTCTTTTTGGCACAATAGTTGCATAATTTCAAGCGTTGAACCTTTAATGATAGGAGAAAAAAACATGAAAAGAATTGCCCTCACCGCACTGATTGTTCTGATGACCTTAACGGGTTTTTCCCAATTCATCGCCAAAGGTGATGCAGCCAAAAGGAAGGTTATTGTAGTCAAGAAGGCCGCAGTCGAACAGCCCAAGTCGTCGGTGATTGATTTCAGCGATACGCCCGACCCCATCAAAGGCACTGTGGTTTATGGACGTATCGAGGAAAGCGGCGACACAACCCTCATTGTCTATTTGCCCGAGGTGGACATTGACTTGATGCAGCGTTATCTGCAAATCACCGAGACAAACAAGGGCCGCCGACTGGCCAGCAACGTGAAGAAAGTGTATCCTTACGCCAAACTGGCCGGTGCAAAGATGCAGGAATACGACTCGATTCTGGCCAACGTAACCGAAAAATCGGAGCGCAACCGCCTGATGAAGCGTGCAGAAAAGGAAATCACCGACCAATACACCGAGGAGTTGAAGCACCTCACCATCACCCAAGGACTCATCCTCGTGCGCCTCATCGACCGTGAAACGGGCAACACAAGCTACCAAGTTGTAAAGGAGCTGCGCGGCAAGGTGCGCGCCTTCTTCTACCAAGGCTTTGCGCGGCTGTGGGGATACAACCTCAAAACAGAGTTCGACCCGCACAACAACCCCGAGGACGACGAAATCGACACCATCATGACGCTGCTGGAACGGGGAGTGATTTAAAACTACGGGATTTACGGATTGACACGAATAAGAAAAACGCGCCGTGGCGCGTTTTTTTATTTACCTCTGCCCTGAACGACAATCAAGACTGTGTAGATCAATATCTTAATATCAAGCGCAAGACTAACATTCTCGATATAAAGCACGTCGTATTTGAGCCGTTCCACCATTTCCTCGACGTTTTCGGCATAGCCATATTTCACCTCGCCCCAGCTCGTGATGCCAGGCTTCACCATCAGCAAGAGGCTGTAATAGGGTGCCTTCTCCATGATTCTGTCGATGAAATATTGGCGCTCGGGACGATAGCCCACCAGCGACATATCGCCTTTCAGCACCGTCCAAAACTGCGGAATCTCGTCTAAGCGCACCTTGCGCATGAACTTGCCGAAACGGGTGATGCGCGGGTCGTCGTCGCTCGAAAGCTGCGGCGTGCCATTTGATTCGGCATCCACCTTCATGCTGCGAAACTTGGCCATCTTGAAGGGTTTGCCGCCCTTTCCGATACGCTCTTGGACGTAGAACACGGGGCCTTTCGAGGTGGCTTTCACGATGATGGCGCAAACGAGGAAGACCGGCGACAGCACGACCAAGGCCAAGGCTGAAGCCACAATGTCGAAAGCGCGCTTCACCACCCTTTGCCAAACAGGCATTAGTTCAGGCGTAACCTGCACCAACGGAGCCTGCCAAATGGCCGACTGCTTGACGGTGCCGAACACCAAGTCCTGCATGGCGGGAATGATTTTCACGTTGGTCTGGTCGGCGATGGAGAGCAACACTTTCATCGTTTCGGTTTCGGAACGCTCGATGGCGATGATGACTTCCTCGACAGCATTTTCCTTGACGATGCGTTCTATGTCGGTGTAAGCGCCAAGGTGCGGGAGAAACTCGCTCAACTTGTACTCGTCCTTGTCGTAAACGCTCACGAAGCCAATCATGCGGCGGCCCGACGGCTTCACCTCCTCCTCTATTTCCTTGTAGATGGCGCAGGCATTGTCGTTGCTGCCCACGATGAGTGTGTTGAATCCGATGCGTTTGCTGTGGATGCGCGAAATGACCGTTGTGGTGATGAGGAGGCGCGGGATATAGGTCAAGACAAACTGGAACGTGAAAAGCGCGATAAACGACTGATAATAAGACTTGTAACTTAAAACTTCATCATCGAGAATCACCACGAAAAACAAGACCACCACGCCGAGCAGCGTAATGAAGAAAGTTTGCCCCAATTCCTTCAACCGCGACTTGAAATACACCTTTTCGTAGGCACCCGTTACGGCATGGAGAATGAGCCAGCCGATGGGGATGCAGACAATGCCCAGCCAAAAACTGGGCGTGACGAAAGAATGCGTGATGCGATCCCAATAATTGATATAGAGGTCTTCGTGCGCCTTGCGAAAAAAATAGAACAATGTCCAGGCAAGGATGGAGGCCAGCCAATCGACAAGAAAATATACCGTTGTCAGCTTCTTTTTGTTCATCTCGGGCGATAAATCACTTTCAGGTTGTCCAAATAGTAGTACCGTTGCTCGTTGTTGGGATGGTAAACATATCCTGCATCAATGTCATAATCGGTGGTCAGGTCGGAAGTGAAATACACTTTGAAATAGGAGGCGTCGTTTTCTTCCTTCATGACGTGGCCTAAATTGATGTATATTTTCTTCCATTTCTGCGGCATACCATGTTCCTTGTCGGTGGGAAGCACCTTTACCAAAGGCAGTTTCTCGGTCTTGTAATTCTTATAATACATCAGTCCGACAAACATGGTGTCGTTGGTGTTGTAGTCCATTTCCAACATGGCAGATCCGTCGCCAGTCAGTTCGGTGTGAAAGGTGAGTTCCTCGGAGGTGGCCACGGTGAAGTCGAGCGAATCAGGGGGCAAAACGATTCTTCCTGAATAGAAAGAGTTTTCTGAATGCCATGCCTGAGCGTCATTGACACGCATGATGCTGGTGTCGCTCTCGGAAGTCGGCGAAAGTCCGATGGCACTTTCAAAGTCTTCTTTCCATGCCATGTTAAATCCCGCTCCGATAGGGAAATAATTGATGACTGGGTTGAGGGTTATAATGCTGTCCTCCACCAATTCAAGATTGAGGTAATCTGCCGGTTTGCAGAAAGGATAGTAGGACCGTGCCGCGCCGATTCCATTGACGGCAATACCCGGTCGGATGCTCACTTTGTGCTTCCCTTTCTTGAGCACCGGAAAGGTGGAAGGGAGCTCGAAGCAGCCGATGGTTTGCTCATCAACAGCCACCCAGGCATCAATGAAGTTGTGGGTGTTGGCGCCATAGTCGCTGTAATCACAGTCCAAAGAAAGCGCTTCGATATGGATATACGCCGGTACACTCTGTCCGCCTTCAAACTTTTGGCAGGAACCGAGAGCCATGAAGGCGATGCAAGCGGCTGCAAAAGGAATAAATTTCCGAATCATAACTGTATTTTTTTTGAATTAAACGAATCAGGCTGGTTTATATTGTCTGCGAGCGGCTTTATTTCTTCACTTTGGCCACCGACGCTTCGACGGCATTAAGGATGCGATGGGCCAATTTCAGCACATTGATGCCGTCGTCGAGGGTGACGGTGGGCCTGGTGTTGTGGACGATGGCATCACGAAAACGCTCAAGTTCCGTTTTGATGGCGTTAATCTGATGAATTTCAGGCATCTCGAAGGTGATTTGCTTTTGTGTTCCGTCGGCAAGGGTGATGTTGGCCGAAAGCGGATTGCTCTCGTCCACCTCGTCATGGATGCGGAAGATTTCCGCTTTCTTGTCCAAAAAATCCACGGTGATGTATGCCCCTTTTTGGAAGATGCGGGTCTTGCGCATGTTTTTCATCGACAGGCGCGACGAGGTGAGGTTGGCCACCGCGCCGTTCTCAAACTCAATGCGCACGTTGGTGATGTCGGGCGTTGGGCTGACGATGCTGACACCGCTCGCGCTGATATGGCTTATCGGCGACTTCACAATGGTGAGGAGAATATCGAGGTCGTGCACCATAAGGTCAAGGACGACAGGTACATCCGTGCCGCGCGGGTTGAACAAAGCCAGGCGGTGTGCTTCGATGAAAAGCGGTTCGTCGATGAAAGGCTCGGCCGCGACGAAAGCCGGATTGAAGCGCTCCACATGACCCACCTGCACCTTCACGCCCGCCTCGTCGGCGAGTATCTTTAGGGCGTTGGCCTCATCGGGCGTGGCCACAATGGGTTTCTCGATGAAAACGTGCTTGCGTTTTTGCAAAGCCTTTGAAGCACACTCGAAGTGGCTGATGGTGGGCGTAACAATGTCCACCACGTCCACCGCATCAATCAGTGCGTCAATGGAATCGAAGCTTTTCACGCCCATTTCAGACTCCACTAGATGTGCCGTTTCGTCGGCAGGATCAAAAAAGCCCACCAAATCATATTGTTCTATCTGTTTGATGCAGCTCAAATGGATTTTTCCCAGATGTCCCGCACCCAAAACACCTATTTTCAGCATATCGAAAAAATTTCCGCAAAAATAACTCTTTTCTGCTTTGGTAGCGTTGGAAATTAGCGTAATTTCGCGGCGCAAAACTTGAAAATGACAACCATCACATTAGACAACTACCGCCACAAGGGTCTTCGCATACAACTTGTTGAGCTGTTGCGCAGCAAGGACATCAGCGACGAGGCCGTGCTGTCGGCCATCAACGAGGTACCACGCCACGTGTTTTTGGATTCTTCCTTCGTCGAACTCGCCTATCAAGACATGGCCTTCCCTATTGGATCGGGGCAGACCATTTCGCAGCCTTCGACGGTGGCTTTCCAAACCCAGCTTTTGAGCCTCACCAAAGGCATGAAGGTGCTTGAAATCGGTACGGGTTCAGGCTATCAGGCCTGTGTGCTCGCTGCTATGGGCGCCAAGGTGTTCAGCATCGAGCGACAGCGTAACCTCTATTTCAAGACCAAGGAAATCCTCGAACAACTCCCCTTCCGCGTGAAGACTTTCCTCGGCGATGGCTTTGAAGGCCTACCCACCTACGCCCCCTTCGACCGCGTCATCATCACGGCGGGCGCGCCTAAAATTCCCGAAGTACTTGTCGAGCAAATGAAAACCGGCGGCATCATGGTCATTCCGATGGATAACGCCGTTGGAGAAGGTCAAACCATGCTAAAAATCACCAAAATGGACGACGGAAGCCTAAAAAAAGAGGAATTTGGCGACTTCAAGTTTGTGCCCATGCTGAAAGAACTTGGAAACGATTAGAAAAGAAGGCTCTTCGACAATCGAGGAGCCTTTCTTTTTCTCATTTCTTCTTGAAGATGCCGCCTAAAATCGAGCGGACAATTTGGTTGCCGAGGTTGCGCCCTATGGTTGAGGCCGTCGTATTGAGGGTCTTTTCGAGCGCTTTGGCTCCCGCCGATTTCTTTTTGCGCGTGGTCGTTGACCTTGAAGATGTCGTTCTTGCCCGTTCTTTCTCCTTGGCTTCCTTG
>CADAVB010000033.1 GCA_902791165.1 uncultured Bacteroidia bacterium | reverse complement strand
TTTCGGCAACCTCGGCGAGCACTACGAATTGGTGGCTATGAAAGCCTCGGGCATTTCGATGTGGCGCGTGATGCGGCCTTTGGTCGTCTTTTCCTTGCTGCTCAGCGGGGCGGCGTTTTTCATTTCCAACAACCTGATTCCGGTGGCCACCCTCAAGGGGCAGACCTTGCTTTTTGATGTTCAGCGCAAAAAACTCGCCTTCAACATCAAGGAAGGCGTATTCTACAAGGACATTGAAGATTACGTGATTTATGTTGACCAGAAAGGGGAAGACGGCAGCCATATCTACGGCGTGAAGATCTACGACCACACCGACCGCATGGGCAACACCAAAATCATGAGCGCCGACTCAGGCATGATGACCCTCAGTCCCAAC
The DNA here is from genome assembly GCA_902791165.1 of uncultured Bacteroidia bacterium. Lineage (GTDB taxonomy): Bacteria > Bacteroidota > Bacteroidia > Bacteroidales > F082 > Limimorpha. Next base: position 48,971 of record CADAVB010000033.1, on the reverse strand, counting down.
CAACGCAACATCATTTTCACTTTATATAACGGTTACAACTACACCGACATCACCAACACCGACAACTTTAAGGCCACCCGTCCGTTCGAACGAATGTCGTTCAAGCAAGAGCAAATCAAGTTCAGCCTCAAAGACTTCGACCTGACACGCTCCAACGAGGAGATGTACAAAAGCTCGCAGAAGATGATGAACATCCGACAACTCAGCACTTCGCTCGACTCGCTCGAAACACGATACGAAGAAAAAAAGGCCGCCTTCAACGGAAATTTCATTCGTCGATGGAGCAACTACAACACCATTGCCGACCGCCCAGCGACCCCTTTAGAACCCGACACTTGCCTGACCGACAGCATCACGACCTTACAATGGCCCCTCTTGGCGCAATATGGCGATAGCACCAGCTCTATCATCCGCGACATGGCTTTGGCCAGCGCAAAAAACGCCAAAGACAACGTTTCGTTCAACAAGCTCGACTTGAGCCAACAAACAGAAAACATCAACAAACACAAAAGGGAATGGCACAAGAAATTCACCTTGAGCATCGCTTGTATCATTTTCTTTTTCATCGGCGCGCCGCTCGGCAGTATCATCCGAAAAGGCGGATTAGGCCTCCCCGTGGTCATCTCCGTGCTGTTTTTTGTTATCTACCACATCATCTCCACCACGTGCGAACGCATGGCCGTAACGGGCAGCCTCAACATGTTCTTCGGCGTCTGGATTTCGTCGCTCATCTTGCTTCCCATCGGTCTGTTTCTCACCTTCAAGGCCACCACCGACGCGGCCCTGCTAGACGGCGACAGCTGGAGGAAATTCTTCCAAAAAATTTTCAAGAAGAAATCCGAATTCAACAATTCAACAATCAACAAATCGAAAATTCAACGAAGTTAATCAACATGAAGATACTTCTCCTCTGCAATAAACCACCCTACCCAGCCTCCGAAGGCGGACCCATGGCGATGAACAGCATCATCAACGGGCTGATTGAGGCCGGTCACCAACTGAAAGTGCTGGCTGCCAACAACGAAAAATTCAACGTCAAAGAGTCCGACATTCCCGAAGACTACAAGAAAAAGACCGGCATCGAGTTGATTGACGTGGACCTGCGCGTGCGCCCGTTGAAAGCCTTCGCCAACCTATTCACCAACAAGTCATACCATGTGGAGCGTTTTATCTCAAAAGACTTCAAGGCTCGGCTCGTGGAGCTTCTCGAAAAGGAGCAATTTGATGTCGTCCAGTTGGAAATGCTTTATATGGCGCCATACGTAGAAACCATCCGCGAACATTCCAAGGCCATGATTGTGCTACGCGCCCACAACGTGGAGCACAAGATTTGGGAACGCATAGCCAAGGAAACGAAATTCTTTCTTAAACGCTGGTATATCAACCACTTGGCCAAGACCTTGAAAGACTACGAGCTTTCCGCATTGGAAACCGTTGACGGCGTAGCAGCCATCACGCGCAAAGACGCGGCCTTCTTCCGGAAATACTGCTCCAAGCCCGTCATCGACATCCCGTATGGCGTTTATCCAGAGGAATTTACGCCAAAATACGACATCGAAAGCACACCCAAGTTCTACCACATCGGCTCCATGAATTGGATGCCCAACGCGGAAGGCATACGCTGGTTTATTGAAGAAGTGTTGCCCAAGACCGTGGAGAAAGTGCCTGGTTTTGTCTATCATCTTGCAGGGCGCAATATGCCTGAATGGCTGAAAACATTGAAGAACAAACACGTTGATGTAGTCGGCGAAGTGCCCGACGCCAAAGCGTTTGTCACCAACAACGATGTGGCCATCGTGCCTTTGCTTTCGGGCAGCGGCATCCGCATCAAGATTATCGAGTCGATGGCTTTGGGCAAGACTGTCATTACCACCCGAGTGGGCGCCGAGGGCATCCTCTACGACGAGGAAGTGAATGTCATCATCGCCGAAAACATCGCCAAGATGGTGGAAGCCATCCGCGCCATCAACGAGAACCCGCAAATCGCCGTCCGCATCGGACAAGCCGCACGAAAACTCGTGGAAGAGAACTACGACAACCGCAAAATCATCGCCCGACTGCTGATGTTTTACGAACAAATCAAGCCTGGGAGCAAGATTAGTTTTCTATGATTAAGTAGATGAGCATATTTAGTTTACATTTTGACGCGAGACAGCGGGACTATGACTTTTTGACCATGACCATTGACCATGACCATGACCGCTTTAACGGAAAGCTGAAGTTTCGGCCTTTGGATAAAGCTGTCATTGTCATAGTCACAAGTCATAGTCATTAGCCATCGTAAAAAAACTACTACTTAAAGAAAAATCATTACCTTTGCCTCACCAAACAAGTTGTAATGAAGATTTTCGTACTCCTGCCCCGCATCCCTTATCCGCTTGAAAAAGGCGACAAGTTGCGGGCTTTCAACCAGATAAAGCAACTCGCGAAGCGCAACGAAATCGTCCTTTGTGCCTTGAACGACAACGCCAAAGTGAACGAACAAGACGCTTTTCGTGCCTTGCAGCCCTATTGCCAGTCCATCAATTTCATCAAAATCAGCAAGCCGCAGATTCTTTTGGGACTGGTTCGCGCTTTTTTCAAAGGACTGCCTTTGCAATGCGGCTATTTCTACAACCGCAAGGCCGCCAAGAAAGTCAACGCATTGATAGCCAAGCACAAGCCCGACATGCTGTATGGGCAACTGTTGCGTGTAGCTGAATACATCCGCCACAAAGACATCCCGAAAGCCATTGACTATCAAGACATTTTTTCCTACGGCATGAAGCGCCGAGCCGACATTGCCTCATTTGTGACGCGACCTATATATAATATGGAGTACCGCTGTCTGACGCGCTACGAGGCTGCCATCTTCGACGACTTCGACGTGCGCAGCATCATCAGCGAACCCGACCGCAACTTGTTCCCACATCCGAAACGCGATGAAATCCTCATCATCCCCAACGGCGTCGATCACGACTTTTTCAAGCCGATGGAGCGCGAAAAGCAATACGATTTGGTCTTCACGGGCAACATGAGCTATCCACCCAACGTGAACGCCGTGGAATATTTGGCCAACGAAATCCTTCCCATCGTGTGGAAAACGCGGCCCGAAACGACCCTTTACATCGCCGGCGCCACCCCCGACCCGAAGGTGAAGAAGGTCGCTTCGGACAAAATCATCGTCAGCGGCTGGTTGGACGACATCCGCGACGCCTACGCGCAAAGTCGCGTCTTCATCGCCCCGATGCGGATTGGTACGGGCTTGCAAAACAAACTGTTGGAGGCTATGTCGATGCGCCTGCCCGCCATCACTTCGCCCTTGGCCAACGCCTCTTTGGGCGCAAAACCCAATGAGGAAATCCTCATCGGCAGCAATGCTGAGGAAATGGCGCAACACATCCTCACCTTATTGACCAATACCGAAAAAGCAGAACAAATTGCCCAAGCGGGATTTGACTTTACGAATCGGGTTTATGACTGGGGAAAAGCGACGGATCGATTGGAGGAGGCGATGAAGAAACAACACCCCGCCCCGTAGGGGCGACAGACCAATAAGCAGGCGACGTAAGTCCCTGCACAACTGACAACTGAACAACTATAAACTGACAACTGATATGGCACAACCCGACGACAAAAAAATCATCTTCTCGATGGTGGGCGTCAGCAAAATCATCCCGCCGTCGCGACAAATCCTGAAAGACATCTACCTCTCCTTCTTCTATGGCGCCAAAATCGGCATCATCGGTTTGAACGGAGCGGGAAAATCGACCTTGCTGCGCATCATCGCGGGCAAGGAGAAATCTTACAACGGAGAAGTGGTCTTCTCGCCCGGCTATTCGGTCGGGATGCTTGACCAAGAGCCGCAATTGGACGACAACAAGACCGTCCGCCAAGTGGTGGAGGAAGGCGTGCAGGAAATCGTGGACATCCTCAAGGAATACGAGGAAATCAACAACAAGTTCGCCGAACCCGACGCGGACTTTGACAAACTGATTGCCCGTCAGGGCGAACTCACCGAACTCATCGAGCAGCACGACGCTTGGGAACTCGACAGCAAATTGGAACGCGCCATGGACGCGCTCAACTGTCCCGACGGCGATACGCCCGTGAAAAACCTTTCCGGCGGCGAGCGTCGCCGCGTGGCCTTGTGCAGGCTTCTCTTGCAAGAGCCTGACATCCTGCTCCTTGACGAGCCTACCAACCACCTTGATGCCGAGAGCATCCAATGGTTGGAGAGCCACTTGCAGCAGTACAAGGGCACCGTCATCGCCGTCACCCACGACCGTTACTTCCTCGACCATGTGGCCGGCTGGATTCTCGAACTCGACCGCGGCGAAGGCATCCCGTGGAAGGGCAACTACTCCTCGTGGCTCGACCAAAAGACCGCCCGCCTCGCCATGGAAGAAAAGACTGAAAGCAAGCGCCGCAAGACCCTCGAACGCGAGTTGGAATGGGTGCGCATGGCCCCGAAAGCCCGTCACGCGAAAGGCAAGGCGCGTTTGGAATCGTATGAAAGGATGCTCAACGAGGACGTGAAGGAAAAGGAAGAAAAACTCGAAATCTACATCCCGAATGGCGACCGTTTGGGAACAAAAGTCATTGAGGCGCATGATGTTACCAAGGCTTACGGCGACAAACTCTTGTTCGAGAACCTGAACTTCAGCCTGCCGCAAGGCGGCATTGTGGGTGTTATCGGGCCGAACGGCGCAGGCAAGACCACCTTGTTCCGCCTTATCATGGGCTTGGAGAAACCCGATTCAGGCACTTTCGAGGTCGGCGAAACGGTGAAAATCGGCTATGTCGATCAACAACACGCCGAAATCGACCCGGAAAAGACCGTTTGGGAGGTCATCAGCGGCGGCAACGAACTCATCCAGTTGGGCAAACGCAGCATGAACTCCCGCGCCTACGTCTCGCGCTTCAACTTTGGCGGCAACGACCAGCAGAAGAAGGCCGGTGTGCTTTCGGGCGGTGAAAGAAACCGTATGCACCTCGCCTTGACCTTGAAACAAGAAGCCAATGTACTCCTCTTAGACGAACCCACCAACGACATCGACGTGAATACCCTCCGCGCCTTGGAGGAAGGCTTGGAGAATTTCGCCGGCTGCGCCGTCATCATCAGCCACGACCGCTGGTTCCTCGACCGCGTGGCCACCCACATCCTCGCCTTCGAGGGCAACTCGCAGGTGTATTTCTTCGAGGGCAGCTACTCCGAATACGAGGAAAACAAGATGAAACGCCTCGGCAATGTGGAGCCGAAACGGTTCAGATACAAGAAATTGAAGAACGATTAGTTTTCAAAAAGAAAAATTCATACATTTGCACCATCTTTAACCATAAAAACAACAAACATGAATTTCAACAACATCATCGCCATCGTCAAGAGCGTCATCTTGAAAAACTATTGCAATTTTGAAGGCCGTGCCAGCCGTGCCGAGTTCTGGTGGTTCTTCCTGTTCACCCTTGTTTTGGGTGTCATTTGCAGCCTTTTGGGCAAATTCGGAACGATACTTTCATACATTATCAGCATCGCCCTTTTGCTGCCCGACTTGGGCTTGTCTGTACGCCGTTTGCACGACATCAACAAGAGCGGTTGGCTCTTGCTGCTCTGCCTCATCCCGATTGTGGGAGCCATCATCCTCATCATTTGGTGGGCTAAGGAAGGCGACACGACAGAAAACCAATACGGTCCTGTGCCGGTGACTCCCACAGCCGAGAATTATTGAGTTTTTCTTCTACATTGTTTCTACGGAGTGTTGCCAAAAACAACACTCCGTTATTTTTTTCCATTTTGTGCACCTAATATGAAAAAGGCATTACTTTTTGCCCCTTCGAAATTAATCTCAAAACCATTTAATATGAAAAAACTGACTTTAACATTATGCCTCATCGCTGCTTTCGGCAGCCTGATGGCAGGCCCTGTCAGCCAACAGAAGGCCCAAAAAATTGGTGCCAAGTTTTTGAGCACCACATCACTCAGCCAGAAAAACGCTGGCATCCAACTGCAATTGGTCAGCGTGGCCGCCGAGCGCGGTGCCACTGACTATTACGTCTTCAATGTCGAAAACGGCGAAGGCTTCGTCGTCGTTTCTGCCGACGACCGTGTGAAGCCCATCCTCGCCTACTCCACTTCGGGCAACTACAATCCGCAAGACGTGTCTGAAGCCTTCGCGTTCACTTTGATGAACTTCCAGGAGGAAATCCAGTACGTCCGCGAACACAACCTCACGGCCACGCCCGACATCACCGCCGAATGGAAGTCGGTGAACGAAACGGGCAGCCTCAACCGTGGCAAGCAAACCCGCGCCGTGGTAGGTCCGCTCTGCCAGACCCTTTGGAACCAAAACTACCCTTGGAACAGCCAATGTCCCGCCGATACGGCTGGAAGCGGCGGCTATGTTTATGCCGGATGCGTGGCCACGGCCATGGGTCAAGTGATGAAGTTCCATGAATGGCCCGCACAAGGCGAAGGAACGGCTACTTATCAGCCTGAAGGCTACGACTCCCAAACGGCCAATTTCGGAGAAACGGAATACCACTTCGAGCTCATGCCTTTGACCCTCGACTCCACCAGCACCGAAGAGGAGTATTTCCACATTGCCCAACTGCTGCACCATGCAGGCGTCGCCGTCAATATGAAATACGGTGCCAACGGCAGCGGAGCCTATTCAGAGTTTGTACCGCATGCCTTCCGCAATTGTTTCCGCTACACCTGCGACGACCTCATCCAAAACTACATCGGATTCGGTTTCGGTTGGAGCGAATACACCAACGAGGAATGGGCACAAATGTTGAAAAACGGCGGTCTGGACGAGCAACTGCCGCTTTACTACAGCGGTTCCGACGACGAAGGCGCCGGCGGCCATGCCTACGTTTGCGACGGCTACGACGAGAACGACTACTTCCACTTCAACTGGGGCTGGAGCGGCCGCGACGACGCTTGGTGCGCCATCGGGGCACTCAACACCACCCGCTACAATTTCAACCTCCTCAACGCCTTCATCGGACACGTCGTCCCGAACAACGACACCTATCTTGCACGTCCCGATAGAATCAAAAGCCTCATAACCACCGAAAACGACACCTTCAACGGCGTGAAACTGAATTGGCAAAACCCCGCCACCGACCTTAACGGCAACACCTTGGACGGAATCACTTCCGTGACCATCCGCCGCAACTTCGAGCTTATCGCCGAACTGACCAATGCCGAAGTAGGTGCCAGCATGGAATACGAGGACAACGGCCTTGAACCTGGCCTCTACGAATACGCCATCTTCGTCACCAACGAGGCCGGCATCAGCCAGACCGAATACCAAAGCATCCTCGTCGGCGAGAAATGCGACATCGTCTTCCAACTCCACGACGACGGCGGCAACGGCTGGAAAGGCGCAGCCATCAGCGTGACCTCCGAAAGCGGCCAACGCATCGCCATCGTCACCATGACAGAAGGCTCGGAGCAAACCCTCACCATGCCCCTGCTGAAAGGTAACCTCAACTTCATCTGGAACCACGGCTGGTATCACGCCTACGAAGAACACGACACCGACGGCGAATGTTCATTCAGCATCCTCGACGGCGATGGCAACGAACTTTTTGTTTCAAGCGACCTCGAAGATGGCATCTTCCTGACCCACAACAACGACTGTGATTGGGACGAGGTGACAGAAACGGTCATCAACCAAGACATCCAAGTTTACCCCAACCCGACCAACGGCCTGCTCAACCTTGAAGGCCAAGGCTCGATGCACATTAGCGTCAGCAATTTGCTCGGCCAAAAAGTCATGGAATTGAACGCCGAAGGCGACACCAGCATCGACCTAAGCCGCTTCGATTCAGGCATCTACCTCATTCGCATCAAGACAGAAAACGGCGTGAGTGTACAGAAAATCAATTTAAGAAAATGAGTTAGTGTTTTTCATAATGTTGAAAGCCGCCTTGATTACTTGAGGCGGCTTTCTGTTTTGGGTATTGCGGGGCTGTCACACCGTACCTGTAGGGCTGTCGTATCACGGCAGCCCTACAACGCATTACCATTTCAGAATCTTCTTGAAATCGTAGTTCTCGGGGTCGGGCAGATAGGCCTTGGCAGCCTCGTAGTCGGCAGGGCTGATGTATTGCAGCCCGTCGTTGAAAATCAGCTCGGCCTTCGGACCGCTGAGGTTCACCAAGCGCGGCTTGATCTTGCCGTTCTCGTCTTCCACGTCCTTCAGGTACAGCGGCTCGATTTCGCCCTTCGGGTTGGCCGTGACCATGGCACCGCTCACGCCCTTGTCGAAAAGCTTCTTCACGCCATAGCCGAGCAGCGAGCAATAAGTCAGGTCGTAGCCGTTAGGCTCCACGCAACGGATGCCGTAGCCGATTTCGACGGGACGGCTCTTCACGTTGAGGCCAAGGGCTTTCAGTCTTTGTTGCAACAAGAGATTGAAAATGTGCGCTTTACTAACATTACCCAATTCGGGATGGCCGTGCTCATCGTAGGTGAAGGCCACGCCCGAGCGCTCGATTTCCTCGTCGCTCATGAAGTGGAACACGCCCTCGCTGATGATGGCCACGCCATAATTGACACCCAGCAACTTGCGCTTCACGATGGAACTGACCACCAACTTGATGATGGAGTCGAAAGTGACTTCCGCCTTGTTGAACATCTCGGGGATGACCACCATCGGGCAGTGGCATGCCGAAGTCATGCCGAAGGCCAAATGGCCGGCCTCGCGACCCATGGCGGAAACCACGAACCAGTTGCCACTGGTGCGGGCGTCTTCGTAAATCGTCTGCACCAAATTCACAGCGGCGTCTTTGGCCGAATAGTAGCCGAAAGTCGGGCTGCCTTCGGGCAACGGCAGGTCGTTGTCGATGGTCTTGGGCACATGGATATTCTGGATGGGGAAACCACTGTTGGCCAAGAACTTGGAGATGCGGTTGGCCGTTGAAGCGGTGTCGTCGCCACCGATGGTGACGAGCAGTTTCACGTTGTTTTTCACGAAAAAGTCGGTGTTGAACTCCTCGTTCTTAGGCTTGTATCGGCTCATCTTCAAGGCCGAACCGCCTTGCTTGAGGATGGCATCGGCATAGAGGAAGTCCATGTCGATGACGTTGGGGTTGGGTTGGAAGAGGTTTTTGTAGCCTTCGTTGAGGCCGAGAACGCGATAGCCGTCCTTGAGGAAGGTCTTCGCCACAGTGCTGATGACCGTGTTGATGCCGGGTGCCGGACCGCCGCCGGCGAGGATTACGATGGATTCTTTCATTGTTATGTTGTTTAATTAGTTCGTTGTTTCTTTTTCATCGTCATCGCGGACTTGATCCGCGATCTCCTGACCATTAGGGTTATCCTTCGCGCTCAGGAGATGGCGGATGTTCCTCCGCCATGACGTTCATGGGTTAGTGTTGTCGTTCCCAGTCTGTCAGTCTGTCATTCTATCACCAACTCGTCACAGAAAATCCAAGCCTTCTGCCCTGCGCCGACGTGCCAGTCTGGACAAGTGCCGAGGGTCTTGGCGACCATTTTCACATAGCGGGCGTTGGTATGCGGACGCACTTCCATCTCTTGCACAACGGCATCCTCGGCATCGAGCGGCACCGTGTTTTTCACCTTGCCGACGCTGCGGAAGCTCTTGCCGTCGTCGCTGACGAAGTATTCCACCTCCGTGGGCATGAAAATCCACGACTTCTGCTCTTGCAGGAAGCTGCCCGCCAAACGGCTGATGCGCTTCGACACGCCCAAGTCGATGGTGGCGACGAGGTCCACGCCATAGTAGCCTTGCCACGATCCGGTGCGGAAGTTCTCGCCGCCGCGCTGGTGGTCGATGAGGGCTTTATCTCCGCCGGCCTCGTATTGGTCGTTGTACATGTTTTCGAGCTTCACCGAATGACGCGCATCGATGAGGTGGTAGGTGGCATCCATCACGCGGCTCCAGCGACCGTCCTGCAAAACAGCGGCTTTCACCGTGGTGGTTTCCTTCAAGCAGATGGGGTTGGCGAAAACGGCGCTGTTTTCGTTAGGCTCGGTACCGTCCAAAGTATAGTGGATCGTCACACCCTCCATGGGATGGCTCATGCTGACCATGAGGCTGTCGAAGAAGGTGTCGGAACCAGCGTTGATGGTCGGCACGATGACGATTTGCTCGGTGGGAATACGCACCACGGGGCAGTTTTCGGGCTGCGTGGCCCAAGTGGAGTTGGGCTGGTCGGTCATGGCAAACTCCAACATGCCGCCGCTGTGGACTTCCTCGAAGGTGATGTAGCTGCGTTCCAAGGGTTTGCCGTTCAGCTTGACCGACTGCACATAGCAGTTTCTGTCGCTCAAATTCTCAGCAATTACCTCGAACTGCTTGCCGTTTTCGAAGCTCAATCTCGTTTTCTCGAAACGCGGCAGGCCTAAGACATAGTAGCCCGCAGCGGGTGTGGCAGGATAGAATCCCATGGCGGAGAACACCGCCCAGGCCGACATCTGGCCGCAGTCTTCGTTGCCCGAATAGCCGTCGCGGCGGTCGGTGTAGAAGTCGTCCATCACTTGTTTCACATACCTTTGCGTCTTGGTGGGCTTGCCGACGAAGTTGTACATATACACGGTGTTGTGGCTCGGCTCGTTGCCGTGGGCGTATTGCCCGATGAGGCCCGTGATGTCGGGCTGCACACGACCCGTCAGGTCGGAGGGCGCGTTGAAAAGTCCGTCGAGCTTGGCCTCGTAACTGTCCCAGCCGCCCATCAGGTCGATGTGGCCGTTCACGTCTTGCGGCACGAAGAAACCATATTGGTAGGAGTTGGCCTCAGTCAGGGTGAAATTCACCTGCGCGGGGTCGAAAGGTTGCATCCAGCCGCCGTTTCTGCGGCCTTGGAAAAACTGGTTTTCAGGGTTGTAGATATTCTTGTAGGCCTGTGCGCGGGCATAGAACTCATCTGCGATGTCCTGTTTGCCCATGTCTTCGGCCATACGCGCCACACACCAGTCGTCGTAGGCGTATTCGAGGGTCTTGGAAGTGGCCTCGCCTTCGGCTTCAATCGGGATGTAGCCATATTTCATGTAGGCGCCCATGCCACGGAAATCGGCCTTCGACGAATTGACCATGGCCTCCAATGCCTTCTCCGTGTCGAAGTCGCGGATGCCCGCAAAATAAGCGTCGGCAATGACGGGGATGGCGTGGTTGCCAATCATGCAGTAGGTCTCGTTGGCGGCCAGTTCCCAAACGGGCAGCATGTGGTCGGCGCTGGTTTCGTACTTATTAATAAAGGTGTGGATGAAATCGGTGGTGCGCTCGCGCTGCATGAGACTGAAGAGCGGGTGCAGGCTGCGGAAGGTGTCCCACAAGGAAAACACGGTATAGACCGGCCTCTCCGACTTGTAAACCTTCAAGTCGTGGGCACGATAACGTCCGTCGGCATCGCTGAAGAGGTTGGGGGCCACCATGGCATGATACAAGGCCGAATAGAAAACGGTCTTGTTCGATTCGTTGTTGTCGGCCACCTCGTAGCGTTTCAGCTCGGTGTTCCATTTGTCGTAAGCCTTTTGTTTCAGCGCGTCGAAGTCGAAGTCGTTTTCGGCGAGTTCGGCTTTCAGGTTGTTCTTCGCGCCTTCCACATCGACGGCGGAGAGGGCGATGCGCATGGTGATTTGCTCGCCTTCCTCAGTCTCGAAATCGAACAACGCCTTAATGTAATTACCCTCTATTCTACCTTCAACTTGCTGTTCCCCAACAACTTTATTAATAGAGGAGTGGTTTGTGAACGGCTTCGAGAACTCGGCGTAAAAATAGAGGTGTTGCTCGTTGGCCCAGTCGCGGGTCTTGCGGAAACCGCTGATGGCGTTGTCGCCCTCTATTTGGAGCCACGACTCATAGACGAACTCGTCGTTCACGCCTTTCACCATGTCGAGGAAAATGTGTGCGTCGTCGCTCTTGGGGAAAGTGCATCGCATCATCCCAACGCGGTCGCCCGTGGTGAGTTCCACTTTGGTGTCGTAGTCGTCGAGGAGGACGGCATAATAGCCTGCCTTGGCATCCTCGTTCTCATGCTGGAAGGCTGAAGGAAAGTCGAGGTCCTTGTTGATGTTGCCAATGCCGACAACCGGCATAAACCTAAAATCGCCATAGTCGGAGCAGCCCGTGCCGCTGAGATGGGTGGTGCTGAAGCCGAGGATGGAGTTGTCTGAGGTGTGATAACCCGAGCAGCCATCCCAGTCGTTCATGCGGGTGTCGGGGCTGAACTGCACCATGCCGAAAGGCACCGTCGCGCCCGGGAAGGTGTGGCCGTGGCCGCCCGTGCCGATGAACGGGTCGATGTAATCGGCGGGATTAGCAACATAGTCGGCCTTGGGTGTCGTCGTGCAAGCCGCAAGCGCCAAAAGCAAAAAAGGTAAAAGGTTTTTTTTCATGTTGAATTGAATTTGAGGCCGTAAAATTAGGAATAATCCTTTTTGGTTTCGCAAATAGGGCATATTTTTTCTGGCATGGGTGTGCGGAACGGTTTCGCACAAAAAAAAACAGAAAAAACTTTCCGTTTTCAAAAATATGCCTATATTTGCAGGCTGAATATTCACAAAATGGCACTAATTCATTTATTATAAACAAAAACTTACACATCATGAAGAAAGTTCTATTCTTATCGCTCCTCCTCGCAGCAGGAACAACGGGCTTCGCCCAAAAGAACCAAGATGTAAAGGTTGGCAAGAACCAATGCATCAGACTGGAACAAAAGAAGGCTTTTGGCAAGGAAACCTCTGCTGAAACCAGCAGCTTCGCCCCTGTGGCAGGCGCTCCCGCCACGGCTCACTACGGCAGCAGGTACGATTCGCGCGTCGATTTCGAGACCATGGTAACCCAGATGGACCTCCAGTCGAATGCTTTCGTCGCCAACCGCATGTGGCGTTTCGACGACGGCAGCGTCGGCGTGGTGACCACCTTCCCCTCCAACGGCTCTGACCGTGGCACGGGCTACAACTTCTACGACGGCAACGAATTTGGCGAACAACCCGATGTTCGCATCGAAGGCATCAAGACTGGTTGGCCGAGCTACTGCCAGTATGGCCCCAACGGCGAACTCGTCATGGCCCACACTGGCTCCGACCTCGTTTATTACACCCGCGCCACCAAAGGCGAAGGCGAATGGGTTGGCCCCAAGTATGTGCCGAACCCCGAACTCGGTTTCCCCGATGAAGATTTGACCTGGCCCAGAGTGATTACTTCCGGCCCCAACCACGACATCATCCACGTTGTTGCCGCCTCGCAAGACAGCGACAACATTTCCTACAATTTCTACGGCAGATCGACCGACGGCGAAAACTGGACGGTGACCACTGTTCCCACGTTCAACAGCTACGAGCGTTTCACTGCCGACAGCTACGCTTTGGCCGTCAATGGCAACACCGTAGCCATGCTGTTCTGCGGCGCCGCGCCCTACGATGCCTTCATCGTCAAATCGACTGACAACGGCGAGACCTGGAACCGCATCACCGTGTGGAAGAACCCCTATTCCCACTTCGAGAACTGGGACGAGGAGCCTTCGGCCCTCTTCGGCGAAGAACACCCCATGTACTGCCCTGAAAACGGCACCCTTTGCATCGACAACAACGGCATGGTTCACGCCGCCTTCTCATCATGGATGATTACCCACGAAGACCGTGGCGAAGGTGTTGGCGTTTACATCTGGAGCGGTCTGACCGCCTCGGAAGGCATCTTCTACTGGAATGAGAACATGGGTGTCATGCAAGCTCCCGAATGGACCTGCCCTGAAGACGGCTACGTGCTCGAACCCGACCCGCACAACGTGTTCCGCATGTGGTATCCCACCTCTGAAGCTGACGAATATGTGCGCCGCAACTTCGACCAACCCCTTATCGGTTTCGTCGATCCACTTGCTGCCCAAGAATGGAGCAACGACAATTTCCACCACGAGAGAGACTACAACGGCCACTGGTTAGGATGCTCCTGCACCCCTGCCATCTGCGTGGATGCCGAAGGCACCGTCGCCATCGCCTACAGCGTCGTGGATCCTACCCGCGTTGATGCTTCTTCCAACAAGTACTACAGAAGCGTTTTCGTTTCCTACATCGATTCTCCCTACAACATTGGCGACGCCCTCAATGGCGGCACCGAGGAAGGCTACACCGACTATCAAGGCGACTACTACTACAACATAGAGAATCTCCAAGACATCGACGACGAAGACTGGGGATTCTTCCACAGCATGGACGAAGCCCTGTTCGTCAACGGCATCTCCAACACGGTTAATCGCGAGTATTGGTTCGCCTTCCAAGCTGACCAAATGGTGGGTCTGAACATTGGCAACGGCGCCACCCAAACCGCCGCCACCGAGAACATCCTCTGGGCGGTCAAGATCGTTCCCGAATCACCCGTTTCCATCGAAGAGAACGAAGTCGTCAACCCGATGACCAACACCCGCGTGTATCCCAACCCTGCCACGAGCGTGCTCAACATCGAAGTGAATGCCTCGCAAAGCTCCGACATGAACATCGCCGTGTTCAACATCACCGGCCAAAAGGTGATGGAAAAGAACGTGAACATCAACGCTGGCATCAACACGCCCTCGATCAGCACGACCGACCTCAGCAGCGGCATCTACTTCGTCACTGTGAAGGCCAACGGCTTCGAGAACACCATGAAGTTCATCGTGAAGTAAGCACACACACGACTTTAAGCATGAAAAAAAGGAGGCTTCGGGCCTCCTTTTTTCGTTAAAAATGCAGTTTTTTTCAGAAAAAAAGTTGCCAATTGAAAGAAAATGTCTATTTTTGTCGCTCTTAAACTTCAATTTGAAACACACTAAACACATTAATTCATTATTTATCTAAAACTAAACAACATGAAGAAAGTATTATTCTTATCGCTCATCCTCGCAGTAGGAATGACGGGCTTTGCCCAAAAGGACCTTCGGGTTAAGAACGACAAGAGCAACTTCGTCAAAGTGAGCAACAAGACGATGGCTTTTGGCAAAGAAGCTGCTACTGAAGCCGCTCAATTCACTCCCAACGCTGGCGTTCCTGCCACGGCCCACTACGGCACCAGATACGATGCCCGCGCCGACTTTGAAACCATGACCACCCAAATGGACCTCGGTGCCAACGGTTTCGTCGCCAACCGCATGTGGCGTTTCGACGACGGTTCGGTCGGTCTCGTGGGACAATTCCCCGACAACAGCGCCAACCGTGGCACTGGCTACAACTTCTATGACGGTAGCGAATTTGGCGACCAGCCCGAAGCCCGCATCGAAGGAATGCGTACTGGCTGGCCCGTGTACTGCCAATACGGCACCAACGGCGAAATCGTCGTGGCCCACACCGGTAACGACCTCGTTTACTACACCCGCGCCACCAAAGGCGAAGGCGAATGGGTTGGCCCCAAGTACATCCCGAACCCCGACCTGGGCTATCCGGCCGAAGTCATGACCTGGCCCAAAGTGGTCACCTCTGGCCCCAACCACGACATCATCCACGTGATTGCCGCCGACCAAGCCGACGACTTCATTTCTTACGACTACTACGCCCGCAGCACCGACGGTGAAAACTGGACGGTGACCACCATCCCCACCCTCCAAGACGGTGAGAACTTCAGCGCCGACACCTACAGCCTGGCCGCCAACGGCAATGTCGTGGCCATGTCGTTCTCGGGCAGCGCTCAAGAAAACGCTTACATCATCAAATCGACCGACAACGGCGAAACCTGGACCCAAATCAAGGTGTGGGACAACCCCTACGCTGGCCTCGACTGGGAGAACGACGAAGCCTCGGTCTTTGGAGACGACCAAAGAATGTTCGGTCCTGATAACGCCTCCATCTGCATCGACAACAACGGTATGGTTCACGCAGCCTACTCTTCCATGATGTTCTATCACCCCGAATTGGGCGACACTTGGATGGTTGGCGGCGGCCTCACCATGGACGGTATCTTCTACTGGAACGAAACCATGGGCACTGTCGTGGGTCCCGGTTGGACTTGCCCCGACGACGGCTTCGTGATCGAGCCTAGCAAGCGCAACGCTTTCCGTTTCTGGTTCCCCACCGACGAAAGTGGTGAATACGTAAGACGCAACTTCAACCAAAACGTCATCGGTTTCGTTGACCTCGGTTTGATCCAACAAGCTGGTGAATTCAACAACGACCTCGTACACGACGAACAGGACTACCGTGGCTTCTGGCTTGGTATGTCCTGCTCGCCGGCCATCTGCGTGGATGCCGACGGCACCATCGCCATCGCCTTCAGCATGGTGGACCCGAGCCGTATCGATGCTTCCACCAACAAGTACTACAGAAGCGTTGTGGTTTCCTACCTTGAAGCTCCCTATATCGCTGGCGACGCTTTCTACAACCAATACGACAATCCGGAAGAAGAAAGCTACACCGACCATCCCGGCAACTACTTCTACAACATGGAGTATCTGCAAGATGTTGAAGACGAAGAATGGGGATTCTTCCACTCGATGGACGAAGCCATTTTCGTCAACGGCATCACCAACACGGTTGATCACGAGTTCTGGTTCAGCTTCCAAGCCGACCAAATGGTGGGTCTGAACGTGGGTAACGGCGCCACCCAAACCGCTGCCTCCGATGGCATCATCTGGGCTGTGAAACTGGTTCCGGACAGCGACCTTCTCCTCAACACCGAAGAACACGTTGCCGTCAACCCGATGACCACCACCCGCGTGTATCCCAACCCCGCCACGAGCGTGCTCAACATCGAAGTGAATGCCTCGCAAAGCTCCGACATGAACATCGCCGTGTTCAACATCACCGGCCAAAAGGTGATGGAGAAGAACGTGAACCTCCACGCTGGCATCAACACTCCCTCGATCAGCACCACCGACCTCAGCAGCGGCATCTACTTCGTCACTGTGAAGGCCAACGGCTTCGAGAACACCATGAAGTTCATCGTGAAGTAAATTCACACGAACCCAAACAAAAAAAGGAGGCTCGAAAGCCTCCTTTTTTTGTTGTCTGTTTCTCTCATTGCTGGCTTCGTTGCCCAATGATGTCGAGCGCAAGATAGAGCGCCTGCCGCAACGAGTCGGGAGCGGCTTGATTGGCATTGGCCTGGGCAAACTCTGGCCCTTGCAGAGGACCGGCGCAGATGGCCGGCAAACCCGCCCAATAGAAAGCCACGCCATTAGTGGAGAGCAAACGGAACGGGAGCGTTCCTTGGTCGAAATACAAGGCCAAAACGGCATCGTATTTGGTCCAATCGCCAGAGGCAAACAACGCGTCGGCGCGGAACGGACCAAAAGCGAAGAGATTCTTCTTGCGCGCCTCGGCCACCGCCACCGCCGTAACATCGTCGGCCAAAGCGGATGGATCGAGAGCCAGTACCGCGATTTTGGGCGCGGTTACACCAAAGTCTGTCTTGAGCGCCGCCGAAAGCGTTGCCAGCTTTTTGCCTACCAAGGCCGCATCAATCGATGCCAAAGCTTCCTTGGGCGACATCATATCGGTGGCCAAAGCCACCCGCAAACGGTCGCTGACCAACAACCGCAGCACATCGGTGGCGCCGAACAAGGCTTGAAACAAAGCCTGCTGGGTCTTGTCAACTTCGTGGCACGAGGGCGCAAGCAACAATGCGTCGATATAGCCATCCTTCAGGTCGTCGGTACCCTTCTTCATTGAGAGTGCCGACATATCAGCCGAAACCGCCGTAACAGCGCCTGGCTCGATTTTCAGTTCCTGCTCAACAATATTAATAATGTTGAACTTCTGTTTCCAAGCCTGGCGCGCATCGCGGGTCAGGGAATAGGTGAAGTCGTCCATCCCGAAATTCTTTTTGTAGTATGACAAAGCCTTCGACTGTCCGTAAAGGATGGGCGTGGTCATGCCTAAGATCCGCGAGTCGGAGAAGGCTTTCAGGATGAGTTCGTAGCTGATGCCGTTGATGTCGCCATGGGTAATGCCTATGCGAGGCGGCGAAGAGATGGAGTAGTTGTCTGACATGGCCAAAGGTTTTTATACGCTGAAAATCAGCGCGGATTCGGACTTCAAAATTAGACATAAAAAACACAAAAACAAAATTTTGTGTGTTTTTTTTCAAAAACGGCATTAATTTTCCGAGGCAGTGAGCCGATTTCCCACCATATCCATGATTTTTCGGGTCGCTCCGAGTTGGTTTTGGAGATAGTCGCTGCAAATCCTTGAGGCATTGTCAAAAAGGCCTTCGTCCGCCATCAGCTCGTCAAAGGCCTGCTTCAATCCCGAAGCCTCGCTGACGCAAAATGCGCCTCCTGAACAGACCAAATCAACAGCCTCCTTGAATCCCTTGTATTTGGGGCCAAACACCACGGGACAGCCGAAACTGACTGGTTCCTGGATGTTGTGAATACCCGCTCCGAATCCACCGCCGATATACACGAAGCGAGCATATTGATAGAGTTGGGATAGGATTCCTATTGTGTTTATTATCAATACTTTACCTTGTTTTCCGCAAGATAATTCCGAATAGAGAACGCATGGAGTGAATTGTGCCTTGATTTGGGCAACATGGCTTTCTGCAACATTGTGCGGAGCCACGATGAGGCAATAGTCGGCGGGCAGGTCGGGCATGATGGCCGACAACAACTGCTCGTCGGGCGGCCAAGTGCTTCCTGCCACGATGCACTTCCTTCCGTCGATAAACCGCTCGATTTCGGGGAAAGGCTTGGCCTGCTCCGCGATGGCCGCCACACGGTCGAAGCGCGTGTCGCCGCACACGGTAACATTTTCATATCCAATTCCTTGCAACAACTTCCCCGTGGTTTCGTCCTGCACAAAGAAATGGCTCACCGCCGACAACTGTTTGCGGAACCATTGTCCGTAGGGCTTGAAGAAAAAAGATTTTCGGTTGAGTATCAATGAAATGTAGAACAGTGGAATGTTTCTTCGTTGCAGTTCAGCCATATAGTTGAACCAAAACTCGTATTTGATGAAGAAGGCGGCCGCGAAATGGTGTCGGTTGAGCCATGCCTTGGCGTTTTGTGGCGTGTCGATGGGCAGATAAAGCACTTCGTCGGCAAGCGGGTAGTCCTTCCGTATCTCATAGCCCGACGGCGAGAAGAACGAAAGCAGGATCTTGTGTTGCGGGCGGTCGCGTTTTAGTGCCTCGATGACCGGCCTTCCCTGCTCAAACTCGCCCAAGGAGGCCGCGTGAAACCAAATCCACTGCTCGGTAGGCGTAGCAACCGACTTGGGGGCAAAAGATCGCCTTCCTTCAACCCACAGTTTGGCCTTGGCATTGCCGAACAGCGCGGCCACCCTCACGCCGAGGGAGTAAAGACGAATGGCTATGGTGTAGAGGATGCGCATGGTTTAATCCTCCTGTCCCCTTTTCAAAGGGGGCAGGCGCAAAGCGACACAATTAGTTATAATAGAACTCTTCGGGTTGGCGTTGGTAGGTCGGGATGATCCAAGTGAGTCGGATGCCGTAGTAGAGGAAATTGAAGCGTTGCGCCGGATCGGTGCGGCCAACGGGTAGCATTTCGCCCGTTTCGGGGTCGGTGAACACGCGAAAATCGTAGTCGCGGAGGTGGCGGGCGCGGGCGTATGTAGCCTCAAGCGAAATCGCAAGGTTGGTGACACGGTTGTCGCTCAACAGCAAATAACCCGTTTCGAGATGGAAGGCCGGTCCGCCACGCATACGGTCGTAGCCATACTTGTAGTCGCCATTGACCATATAAGGCGTGTTGTACATCTCGTGCTGGAAGTCGATACGGATGCGGTTCATCAGGTAGCCCAAACCCGCCTGCACAAAGATACCGCTGTTGGGGTTAGGACCAACGGGAAACAGCTTGCCCAACTCCGCTTGGAAGTGGAAACCGCGCTGGTTGATGGAAAACTGGGCCACGCTGCCCTCGCCACCGATGATTTCGCCGTGCTCGGTAGTGATGCCTTCGCCAAAAATGCTGATACGGTCGCCCTTCACATTCCTCCCGAAGAGGTAGTTGCCATTGGCCGTGAGCAGCCAGTTCGACTCGGTCTTGTAGCAGAAACTGCCGCCGATGGTGTGGCTCACGCCAAAATCTGTCCTCGTGTCAAGACCAGGAATCTGAAAACCGTAGGTAACCTGAAACATCGCCACAGGGATAGGCTCTTTCATAATGTCTTTGGAACGCTGTGCCGAAACTTGCAGCGAAATGCCAATCAAAAGCAACAAGGGTAAGAGAACTTTGCGCATGATTTTCCATTTTTTTATTCAACGGGCAAAAGGCAGTTTTAGTATTGCGCCGCAAAAATACGTATTTTTGCACGCAATTTGAAGAAAAAATGCAAGAAAACAAATACAATGAATCCGTCCTACCCAACGGAATCAAACTGATACACAGGGAAAAAGCGGGCGAAATAGCCCATTTGGTGCTGATGGTGGAAACTGGCACCCGCGACGAGCAAGCCCACCAAAACGGCGGCGACCTCAACGCTTTCACCACCAAGGAAGAAACCTGCATCCAGGCCTCGTTCCTGAAACAACATTACGGCCGCGCCCTCGACCTCTTCGCCGACATCACCTTCCGCTCCACCTTCCCCGAAAATGAGTTAGCCAAGGAGAAGGAAGTCGTGTTGGACGAAATCCACTCCTATCTAGACTCGCCTTCCGACGAAATCTACGACCTCTTTGAGGAAATGGTGTTCAAGGGCCACCCGTTGTCGCGCAATATTTTGGGAACCAAGGATTTAGTAAAAGGATTCAACCAACAGAGCGTTCTCGACTTCATGGCCTGCAACTACAGCACCGACACCATGGTTTTGGCCACCGTCGGCAACATCAGTTTCAAGGAATTTGAGCGTTTGGCCGTGACTTATTTTGGCAGCCAACCAGCGCATATCGTCAGCCAAAAACGTGAGGTTTTCAACGGCTACGAGCCTGAAAACCGCACTTTGGAACGAAACAACCACCTGAGCCACTGCATCATAGGCGGAATAGCACCCGAATACGGCAGCCATCTGCGGATGCCCATCGTCATGCTCAACAACATACTCGGCGGTCCCGCGATGAGTTCGCGCCTCGGGCTGAACATCCGCGAGAAATACGGCTTCGCCTACACCATCGAATCGCAATACACCGCCTATTCCGACATCGGACTTATCAACGTCTATATGGCCGTCGATCCCGACTCGTTGGAAAAGACGATTGGATTGGTACACAAAGAGTTGGAGAAACTTCGCACCCAGAAATTAGGCACTTTGCAACTACACCACGCCAAACAGCAACTCATCGGACAAGCCGCGCTCGGCTTCGAAAGCGGCATGACCGAACTCCTCAGCGCAACCCGTTCGCTGCTCATGGGCGAGCCCATCGAATACATGGACGAAATCATCCGCAAGGTGGAAGCCGTCAGCGCAAACGACATCCTTGACATGGCGAATCAGGTGTTTGACAAGGATAGGTTGAGTAGGATAGTGTTTAAAGGCAATTGAAAATTTTTCCGTGGAAAAATTTTCAATTGGTCTTAAAATTATACTTCACCTCTTTTAATTCGGCGTTCGCCTTCGTGATTTTACTCTTCAGGTTTTCCTTGTAATTCAACACTTTGGCAGCGATTTGCGGGTCGCCTAAAGCCAGCATTTCGGCGGCGAGGATGGCGGCATTGAGGGCACCGTTCACACCCATCGTGGCCACAGGAATCCCAGGAGGCATTTGGATAATGGAGAGCATAGCATCGAGGCCGTCGAGCATACCTTTTACGGGCACGCCGATAACGGGCAAGGTCGTATTGGCGGCAATCACGCCCGGCAAGGCGGCGGCCATGCCAGCGGCGGCGATAATCACTTTGATGCCACGACCTTGGGCTTCGCGGGCAAACTGTTCCACCTCTTGCGGTGTGCGGTGCGCGCTGAGGGCGTTCATCTCAAACGGGATTTCCATCTCATCGAAGAACTGCGCGGCTTTTTCAAGAACGGGAAGGTCGGAGGTGCTTCCCATGATGATGCTTACTATTGGGGTCATATCAGTTGTCAGTTGAAAGTTGAAAGTTGTCAGTTGTCAATTATCAGTTTCAAGGTTTGTGGGGGCAAAAATAGTTTTTTTTCGGGTTCGATTGTATCTATGATTTCATTTTGTATTTGACCAAGGCAAGAAAACAACTAATCGTCTGAAAATGAAAACAGTAAAAGTTTTAGACAAGGAATTTGGGCTGTATATTCCCCAAGAAAAAATCGAGGCTGAAATCCAAAATGTGGCCGAACAAATCAACCGTGACCTGGATGGCATGAATCCCATGTTCCTGGTGGTGCTCAACGGCGCGTTCATGTTTGCTTCCGAGCTGTTCAAGCGGCTGACCATCCCGTGCGAGATCAGTTTCGTGAAACTCACCTCCTATTCGGGCACGGAGACCACCAACGTCGTGCGCGAACTCATCGGCCTCGACCACTCGCTTGACGGCCGCCATGTGGTCATCGTGGAAGACATCGTCGATACGGGCCACACCATGCGCTACACCATCAAGAAGCTCCGCGACCTGAAAGCCGCCGACGTGCGCATTGCCACGCTGTTCTTCAAGCCCAACTCGTTCCAATACGACTATCCCATCGACTACAAGGGCATGGACATCGGCAACGACTTCATCGTGGGCTACGGCCTGGATTATGACCAACAAGGGCGGAATTTACCGGATATTTATAAGATAATTGAAAATTGAATGCAGAATTATGAATGCGGAATGCGGAATAAGGGGCGAAGCCCAGCGTCGTATCGCGACATTCCGAATTCAGCATTCCGAATTCCGAATTAAAACAATAACACCATGCTAAACATCATACTATTCGGCCCTCCCGGGGCAGGCAAGGGAACCCAGTCGCAGTTCTTGCGCGAAAAATACGACTTGACCTACATCTCGACGGGACAGATTCTGCGCGAAGAAATCGCCGCCGAGAGCGAATTAGGGCTTCAGATAAAGGAACTCATCGGCGGAGGCGGCCTCGTTTCCGACGAAATCGTGGCACATATCATCGAGAAGAAATTCATCGACCACCCCGATACTGCTGGTTTCCTCTTCGACGGCTTCCCGCGCACGGTGCGCCAAGCCGAAATGCTTGAGGAGCTGTTGAAGAAATACGACATGTCGCTGACGGGCGTGTTGAGCTTGGAAGTGCCCGAGGAGATGCTCATCGAGCGCATGTTGGAGCGCGGCAAGACCAGCGGTCGCGCCGACGACAACCTCGAGTCCATCAAGCACCGCTTTGAGGAATACTACGAGAAGACGCACCCCGTGACGGATTTCTATCTGGAGAAAGGCTGTCTGCATCCAGTGAACGGCGTGGGCGATATTCCGGAGATTTTCGAGCACCTCTGCACGGTGATTGACGCGCTTTAATGTTCCCAGCGAACATCGCTTTTGAGGACAGCAGGCGGAGTCCCGCCAAGAACTTGATATTCGCCTGAAAAGTTCGATTTTACCATCGTTCCAGCCGCAACCACCGTATTGTCAGGCACTTCTGCGCCTTTTAATAACACGCATTTGCAACCAATCCACACATGGTCGCCCACATGGATGGCCTTGTCGGGATTGATGCGCTCGTTTTCCTTATTATATAACGGATGCTCGTCGGTGTCCATCACGAGGATGTCCCAACTCAGGAGGCAGTCGCGCCCAAAACGGATTTCCTTGGCGCAGACGATGGTGCTTTCCGCCGTTATGTTGAAGTCCGCGCCGAGGCTCAGATGCCCCCGCACCGAAATTTTCGAGCCGTGCCCGATGCTCGCCTTGCCGCCGAAACTCACCGTTCCGCTCACCTGCCAGATGCTGCGTGAACGCTTGCGGTCGTAATGCCCCACATCGCCGAAGCCGATTTTAATCATCGCTGTTTCAACCTTTTCAGGCAGTTCCACTTTGCCGCGCAGTTCGCGCAAATAGGTGCGATGCGACACCACAACGGGCAGTTTCAAAGCCGTTTTCAGCGGAAAATAATGCAGGTTGAAGCGCAAGGTCTTCGGTATCGAGCGGATGATGTTGAAGAAATCAAAAGCGG
Source organism: uncultured Bacteroidia bacterium (assembly GCA_902791165.1). Lineage (GTDB taxonomy): Bacteria > Bacteroidota > Bacteroidia > Bacteroidales > F082 > Limimorpha. The sequence goes on along the minus strand of CADAVB010000033.1, from coordinate 25,063 downwards.
TCATGGACTTTGTATTGATTGGGCAAAAATAAAGATTTTACACATATAATTGCCATGAATTGAACACGAATTTTTCAAAAACAATTACATGAAAATTCGTGAACCATTTTTGGCAATTCGTGTTTATAAAAAAAATGCTGCTGCTGAAACACAAAAAAAAGAATTTGAATTGAATGATTCCCTATTTTTGTCCTGTCAAAAAAACTCAATACTGTGAAAAAGCTTACTCTATTCTTGCTGTTTTTCGGCATGGTTTTCTTCCATCAGGCCATTGCCCAAGAACGCCAAATCATCCAAGGCTATTGCAAGGACGAAAACGGCAAACCTATTGAAAACGTGAGTGTTTATGTACATGATTCACTCCTCGTCTCGGTTACTGATGAGCAAGGACGTTTTACCTATAGTTTGGCCAAATCGGACTTAAAACTCCGTTTTGCCCACATGGTCTTCGAGCCTACTTATTACACCATCAAAGAAAAGGACATCAACGGCAAGAACCTGACCGTCAGGATGAAAACCAAGAGTCATGAGTTGCTTGAGGTGGAAATCACGGCCAACGCGCCGCACATCGCCTTCGACAACCCGGTGATGACCGTCATTGATTACACCCTCCGCGAGGACGGCATCTATCTGATTGCCTACCGCCGCCGCAACTCCGCCCTACTCCACCTCTCTTTTGATTTGGACACACTGCACGAATTGCCGATTTCATCACGCTACAAGTACCTCAACAAGGACGCATTCGGCGACATTTACGCTCTCAACGACTACCAAGCCAGTTTGGTCGGGTTCATGGAGTTAGACAATGGAAAGAAAATGATGATGAATTTCTACCATTCCATGTCGCGCAAGGCTTTCTACGACAAGTTCTCCGGCATTGTAGCTGCCATCGATAGTGTTTACATCACGGGGCGTTATTTCTATTACAACAAGGAGATGGGCTATTACCGCCATCGTTTGGGCAGCGACGAAGAGCCTGAACTGCTCCATTACATCGTGGACGAGGAAGGCCGCGACGACATCTGGTTGTTAACGCATACAAGAGGCGGTATCGGTGCCAACTTTTGGGTCGCCGACCCGATTTATAACCCAATTTACGCCATCGACAACAAGTTCTACCTCTTCGCCTACACCGACCACGAGACCATTGTTTTTGATGCAGTAGGCAATGAATTGGAACGCCATCCCCTCACCTTCCATGAATACCGCAAATGGAACGGCAAGATGGAACCCGACCGCCGCTGGAAACAAAAGATGATGGTGGACGCGGCACGGAAGGAGTTCTACACCTTCTTCGTCACCGACGGCATTTATACCCTGAAACGCATCGATTTGAAAACCGGCACCGTCACCTCCGTGATGGACCTCAGCGGCTATCCCTTCGCGCAGAATATGAGGGTTCACGACGGGGTTTTGTATTTCATCTACCCGACGGGGATTAATAAAAGGAAGGCGTTGTATCAGGTGAAAATCGAGTAAAAGGAAGGATGTATTGCAAAAAAAATCTGAATAAACACCTCCATATTTGCAAAAAGTCGTATCTTTGCAAGTGATAACATTATAACAGTTGATTGTAAAAAATGGCAAAAACTAATAATATATTATCATTTGATATTGTTTCGCCAGAGGGAAAGGCAAAGGCTTTGGCGCAACGGGCAAAGACACGCCGATTGGAAATGAACCTGACGCAGGAAGGGCTTTCGGTGCGGTCGGGATTGCCTTTGGCGACTTACCGCCGCTTTGAGCGGACAGGCAAGATTTCCTTGGACGGGTTGCTTCATGTCGCCTACGCCTTGGATGCCTTGAACGACTTCGACCAAGTGTTTGCTGCACACAAATACGCCACTTTGGACGAGGCAATCAACGCCTCACAAAACAACAGAAAGCGAGGGAAACGCAATGAATGAGAAGGTTGTAGAAGTGACGATGGACTCCCGCAAAGTCGGGCGGATAGCCTTGGACAAGGATGGCCGGGCTTTGTTTGAATATGATGCGGACTGGATTCGGAACGGTATTTCCATTTCGCCGTTTCACCTGCCTTTAGAGTCAAGGTTGTTTACCGCCGAAGCCAAGCCTTTTGAGGGCAACTTCGGCGTGTTCGACGACAGCCTTCCCGACGGATGGAGTGCCTTGATACTCGACCGCTATTTGAGAGCACAAGGCAAGTCGTTGGCTTCCTTGAACTTACTTGAGCAACTGATGTTTGTCGGGAGCCGAGGTCGCGGCGCACTGGAATACCATCCCGACCTCAGCACCGTTGATGAGCAAGACATCATCGACCTCGACCGCATGGCGGAAGAATCGCAGCGCGTGCTGAACACCGACTATTCCGACAACCTCGACAAGGCTTGGCGGCGCGGCGGTTCTTCGGGCGGAACGAGGCCCAAAGTGTTTGTGCATTATGACGGAGCCGAGTGGTTAGTGAAGTTCCGCGACCGCACCGACCCGCCCCATGTGGGCAAAATCGAATACGAGACCTCGCTCCTGGCCCGCGAATGTGGCATCGAGATGGCTGAAACACGGCTTTTTGACGGCAAATATTTCGGCACCAAGCGTTTCGACCGCACCGAAGAAGGCGGTAAACTTCACGTTATCAGCCTCTCCGCCCTGATGAATCTCGATTTTCACCTGCCCACCGCCGACTACGGGCACTTGTTTTGGGCGTGTAGCCAACTGACCCATTCCGTCAAGGAACTCTGGAAAGTGTTCCGTTTGATGGCGTTCAACCTCCTCATCGGCAACTGCGACGACCATGTGAAGAACTTCGCCTTCATCCACCGCAACGACGCATGGCAATTAGCACCCGCTTACGATGTGTTGCCCTGCGAAGGCTTCGGCGGGTTCCACAGCCTTTCTGTGAACGGCAACTACAAAGACCCTGGAAAAACGGATGCCGTTCAACTTGCCGCGAAGTTTGGATTGTCCAAAGAAGAAGCCGACGCGGTGTTTGAGGAAATCCGTAAGATTTGTAAGGTGAGATAACACTTTTTGGAGCGATTTTTGTAGCAATTCCATCAGTTTTACCCGCAAAAAAACACTTATCAAAAAGAATTTTATCCTCGTTATCTACACCGTCGCCGACGGGCCAAACGACTACCTCAACCTGCACAGCGACATCGCCACCGTGCGCCACCAGAAGCGCGACGGCTTAGACGTGCTCTGCTTCTACGACAGCTATAACCTGCTGCAAACCGTGATGTCGAACGAGACCGAATGGGACGCGCAAAAGCTCAACATAGCGAGGTTCAAGGAGCAACTCATCGGAGAATTTGAGCAGAAAGGCAGCCCTTCGGAACTTGTCATCGAGTGGGACAAGGTCATTGACAACTCTGTGCCGGCCAACTACGAGGTGGAAACCTTCAACGGCTTGGTGATGGGCTACATCACCGTCGTCCCCGACGATGCCAAGCGCAACCACCGCTTGCAGGGCACTTGGGAAATCATTTCCACTTTGGACGGTTTCATTCTTTGCGGCCTCACGTTCAACGATGACAGCGGCTGGTGGGAGCGCGATGGCATCAATTACATCGAGTTCCACAAATCAAATCCCGATGTGCCACGCTTCGCCTACACCAGCACCACCCTGCTCAACGACAAGCAGTTCCGCAAGATGAACAAATCGACGCTACGCATCATGCGCAACGAAATCATGGCACGACACGGCTACCGTTTCCAGTCGAAGGACTTGCAGGAGTATTTTTCCAGTATGCCTTGGTACAAGCCCGCCGCTTCCAACGACGAGGTCAAGCTCAATTTCATCGAGAGACTGAACGTCGAGCTTATCAAAGCCGTGGAAAACGACCCCAATCACGACGACTATGTGACGGAGCCGCAACAATGAAATAAACAAATTCCTAATCCCAGCCAGTTTTTGGAATGATTTTTGTGAGTTTTTCAATGAAAAACCCGCGAAAATCCCCGCTTATGAAAAAGAGCTTTATCCTTTTCATATTATTGATTTTCACCATATTAACTATTTCCGCCCAAACAAAAAACGAAGTTTTTGTGGTGGATGCGTTGGTTTGCGACTCCACAGGCACTGGCATCAAAGACGTGGCCATATATGACGCGAAAAACAACCTCCGCAGCGTCACCGATGGGGATGGATTTGCCCGCATTGCCACACGCTTGGATGAAACGTTTAGCCTTTCGCATTTGAGTTTCAACACCAAGTTCATACGTATCGAGAAAGACATACTTGTTATCAACGAGAAAGGCCGTTATTCCATGCTCGTCATCATGCAGGACAAAACCAACACCTTGCAAGAGGTGACGGTAACGGAAAACGCGCCACATTTGGCCTACGCCAACAAAAAAGTCTGGGTTATCGACTACAAGGTGCAGCACGACGGCATTTATATGGTGGCGGGCAACGGCTACGAATCCGTGTTGCTTCATCTTGGTTTCGAACAAGATACCATTTCGCGCAAGCCCATCTCGCGCAAATATCAGGAACTATACCGCGATGCCTTCGACAACCTGCATCTCATCGGCCCCGACTCCACCTATCAAATCTATTGCGACGGCAAGCAACTGCAACTGCTCTACGGCTGCAAGAAAGAACTGTTCGGGCAGAAGCTGAAACCCGTCAAGATATTGACAGACAGCATCATGGTGCTTCAGAACTATTACAATATGCAGCAGCAGCTGGCTTATGTGATGGTGAACCGCAACACCAAAGAAACAAGCATAATGGCCAACTTGGACGGTGCCGCCTCGGAAATGGCCCGGAACGCCCAAAGGGATGCGATAAGAGACCGAAAAATAGATATGATGCTGGATGAGTTTCAAGAAGATGCGCCAACGGAGAAAGGAATCGAAAAATCGGTTGCAAGCTCACGGCAGCGGTCCGAAATGAACTATCAAAAAGACAACGAGGTAGAAGAACGGAGACAGATGATGAGCCATCTGTATAACCGCATCCTTTTCAAGCCAATCTATTGTCCCGCCATCCTTATCAAAGACTCCATCTATATTTTTGATTTCCAAAACGACAACCTGCTAAAATTCGACAACCTGGGGCGTCAAACGGCCACTTGTGAGATTGGTTTTCACAAGACAGGCTATTTCAAGAATTTGATGATCAACAATCCTTGGGACGAAAAACTCATCATAGATGAAGTCACTGGCCAGTGTTATGCCCAATTCTCATCCAACGGCATCGTCACCTTGAAGGAAATCGATTTGGCCGATGGCAAACCAAAACATGAGATACGCCTCTCGGAGCACACTTTCCCGCAAAACATCCAAGTCTATAACGGCGAAGTGTATTACCTGTTTTTGAACAACACACAAACCGCAGGAAGCGACAGAAGAAGTCTTTATAAGATGCGCTTGGAATAATTCACTACCTTTGCGGCATGAAAACCCTATTCAAACTCAGATACGACAGCCGCTGGGGCGAGGAATTGTTCCTCACGGGAAACAGCGCAGCATTAGGCAATTGGAACACGGAAAAGGCCATTCCGATGGAATATGTGGGGCCTGGGATTTGGTCTGCCTCTGTAGAGACGCAATGCCTTGCGTCTCCTAAAAAAACAAAACCAAGAATCGAGACGAACGGCCGTGCGTCTCTACCGACCACGGAATACAAATATTTCATCCGCGAAAACGGCCAAATCCGTTGGGAGGACGGTCCCAACCGCATCCTGCCCGAGGGCAAAGACCGCATTTGGGACTGGTTCGGCCTCACCGAAAGGCAAACCATGAAAGGCGTGGCCGTGCCATTGTTCAGCCTGCGCACAGAGGACGATTTCGGCATCGGGGAATATGCCGACCTGCCGAAATTGGGTGATTGGTGCGTGGCCAACGGACTGAAAATCATACAAATCCTACCCATCAACGACACAACGGCACACTACGACTGGCGCGATTCCTATCCATACAACGCCATTTCGGCCTTTGCTCTGAATCCGATTTACCTGAACCTCAAGCAATTGGGCATCAAGGAAGACGCGGCTTTCAAGCGGACGAGGACGACGCTCAACGGAAAAGATTCAGTCGATTATCCCAAGGTGCTGAAAGCCAAATGGAAACACTTCCAAATCGCCTTCGAGCAGCAATGGGAAACACTGAAAAACAGCGATGATTTCCAGCAATTTGTAAAAGAAAACGAAGACTGGTTGCCCGACTACGCCCAATTTTGCGCCAAGCGCGACGGCAACGGCACAGAAATCCACCTTTTTCTGCAATACCATTGCGACAAGCAACTGCGCGAAGCCGTCAAAGCCTTGCACGACAAGGGCTTGCTGCTGAAAGGCGACATCCCTATTGGCGTGAATCCCGCAGGCGTGGACGTGAAATCGCATCCCGACTTGTTCAACCTCGATGTGCAAGTGGGCGCGCCGCCCGACGACTTCGCCGCCGAGGGTCAGAATTGGGGCTTCCCGTCCTACAACTGGGAGGCAATGGCCAAGGACGACTATGCGTGGTGGCAACGCCGCCTGCAAGTGATGGCCCGCTATTTCGACGCCTACCGCATCGACCATATCTTGGGCTTTTTCCGCATTTGGGAGGTTCCCAAAACCGCCAAATCGGGCTTGTTGGGGCATTTCTCCCCTGCCCTGCCTTTGAGTATGGAAGAAATTGAAAACCAAGGTTTTCATTTCATCAAAAGCAAGCATTTGAAGAAAGATATCGATACACTTTTCATATCCGACCCGCACGACAGCGAAAAGTACCATCCCCGCATCGAACTGCAAAAAACCAAGGCCTATCAAGCCCTCAGCGACGACCAAAAACAGACCATCGACCGCATTTACGAGGATTTCTATTACCACCGCCACAACGAGTTTTGGAAACAGAAAGCTTTGGAAAAACTGCCCGCTTTGGTCAATACAACGAAAATGATTGCCTGCGGTGAAGACCTCGGCATGATTCCCGCTTGTGTGCCTGAAGTGATGCAACGGTTGGGCATCTTGAGCCTTGAGGTGCAGCGTATGCCCAAGGTCTTTGGCCACCAATTTGTACAGACCGAAGACCTACCCGAAAACTGCGTCTATACCACCGGCACCCACGATATGCCCTCCTTGCGCGGCTGGTTGGCCGAAGACAAAGTCAGAACCCGCCAATTTCTTGACGACCTCGACCTTGACGACCGCAAAGTCACCGCCAAGACGCTCAAGAAAATCATGGAAAAACATCAGGACAGTCCCTCGAAATGGAACATCTACCCGCTGCAAGACTTGTTGGACTTGGACGAAAAAATTTGGTCGCCCAACCCAGCGGACGACCAAATCAATGTGCCTGCAAACGCCAAAAACCAATGGAAATGGCGGATGAGGATGACGATAGAATCACTTACGGATGAAGTGCGTCGTGGCTAATTGATGGTGGGAACACCGAAAAATCATACAATATTTATGACAGGTTTTTTGGACTTTGGTTGAGAAAATGAGAACTGTTTCAAGAAAAACCTTTACCTTTGCCTAAAATTCTATCACCATGAAATTCAAACCCTACAACCATAGCGAAGCCGCGCTCAACGAGCGCATTGCGCTGATTCTCAACGAAGAAAAGAAAAGAGGCCACGAAAAAGAAGCCTTGAAAACCATTTTCCAAAGCATCGACTTCACCACTTTGGAAGCCTTCGACAACGAGACCAAAATCAAGGACTTCTGCGAAAAGGCACTGGCTTTCCCGAAGCAGAAGCCGTATCTCAGCGTACCTGCCATCTGCATTTACAGTCCCTTCATCCGTCAGGCCAAGCAGCTGTTGGCTGGCAGCGGCATCCGTGTGGCCACGGTGGCTTGCGCCTTCCCTTCGGGTATGATGCCTTTCGACCTGAAAATCAAGGAGGTGGAGTATTGCGTCAACGAAGGCGCGGATGAGGTCGATATGGTCATCTCACGCGGCACATTCCTTGCCGGAAAATATGATGAGGTCTTCAACGAAATCAAGGCCGTCAAGGAAACTTGCGGCGACAAGGCGCATTTGAAAGTCATCCTCGAAACGGGCGAATTGCAAACCGTCGAAAACATCCGCAAGGCCAGCGAATTGGCCATCCTCGCCGGTGCCGACTTCATCAAGACCTCGACGGGCAAGGTGCCGGTGGCCGCCACGCCTTTGGCCGCCATCATCATGATTGACACCATCAAGGAATACTACGAGGCCACGGGCAAGAAGGTCGGCTTCAAGCCAGCCGGCGGCATGAAAACACCCGACGACGCGCTCACCTATTATTATTTAGTGAAAAACATCCTCGGCGAACAGTGGCTCAACCCGAATCTCTTCCGCGTGGGCACGAGCCGACTGGCTGGACTTATTTTGGAACAATTATGAGTTTGGAGTTAGGAGTGTTGAGTAATTCTCACAACTCCTAACTGCTCACTCCACACTCCACACTAATTAAACAACTAACAATATGGCAACAATAAAAGGAACGTATCAGGGTAATCTACGCAATGAGATGACCCATGTGCAGTCGGGCGCGACCATCCTCACCGACGCACCCACCGACAACCACGGCAAAGGCGAAGCCTTCTCACCCACCGACCTCGCCTGTGGCGCTCTCGCCGCTTGCATGATGACCATCATGGGCATCAGCGCGCAAGGCCACAAGTTCGACATCGACGGCACAACCTACACGGTGAAAAAGACCATGAACACCGACCCGCGCCGCATCGGGCAAATCGACATCGTGTTCAACTTCCCCACAAAGGAATACACCGAAAGGCAAAAGACGCTGCTTTGGGCTGCAGCCGAGAGTTGTCCCGTGGGCCACTCACTGCACCCCGACGTCATCGTAAACATCACCATGAATTTCCAAGGCTGATGAAATACACCTACCGAACCCAAGGCACCTGTAGTCAAGCCATCGAGTTTGAGATTGAGGACGGCATCGTAAAAAATGTGCAGTTTTACGGCGGCTGCAACGGTAACACACAGGGCGTGAGCGCGTTAGTGGAAGGCATGAAAGTCGAAGACGTGCTGCAACGCCTCGAAGGCATCCGCTGCGGCTTCAAGAACACCTCTTGTCCCGACCAGCTTTGCAAAGGCATCCGGGAAGCGATGGAAGGATAACAAAGCTTTCATTTCAGATTTTTATGCTTAAAACCCGTCAAGTATCTTCAATTCTTCGTATTTTTGCACCTCAAAACTGAAGTAAAACAAATCATGCCAGGAACGGAAGAACTCCTCCAGAAAGAAATGGTGACGGCTTACTTGGGCACCGACCCGACCGCCGACTCACTGCATATCGGACACCTCTGCGGCATCATGATGCTTCGCCATCTGCAACGCTGCGGCCACAAACCCATCATCCTTGTCGGCGGTGCCACGGGCATGATCGGCGACCCATCGGGCAAGAGCCAAGAGCGTAACTTGCTGAACGAAGAGGCTTTGCGCCACAACCAAGAGTGTATCAAGAAGCAAGTGGCCAAGTTCCTCGACTTCGACGCGAAGGAAGCCAACGCCGCCGAAATGGTGAACAACTACGACTGGATGAAGGACTTCACCTTCCTCGACTTCGCCCGCGAGGTGGGCAAGCACATCACCGTGAACTACATGATGGCCAAGGACAGTGTGCAACAACGCCTCAACGGCACCGCCCGCGACGGCTTGAGCTTCACCGAGTTCACCTACCAGCTCCTGCAAGGCTACGACTTTCTCTATTTATATCAGCACAAGAACTGCAAACTCCAACTCGGCGGCAACGACCAATGGGGCAACATCACCACGGGCACGGAGCTGATTCGCAGAACGTTGGGATTCGAGAACGAAGCCTTCGCCCTCACCTGCCCGCTCATCACCAAGGCCGACGGCAAGAAGTTCGGCAAGACCGAAAGCGGCAACATCTGGCTCGACCCGAAGCGCACCACGCCCTACAAGTTCTACCAGTTCTGGCTCAACGTCAGCGACGACGACGCGGAGAAATACATCAAGATTTTCACTTCGCTGGAAAAAGACGTCATCGATGCGCTCGTTGAGGAGCACAAGAAAGACCCGGGCTTGCGTGTGTTGCAAAAGCGTTTGGCTGAGGAAGTCACCGTCATGGTGCACTCGCAAGAGGCTTTGGATACCGCCATCGAAGCCAGCAACATCCTCTTTGGCAAATCGACCAAGGAAGGTTTGGAGAAACTCGACGAGGAAACCTTCCTCGACATTTTCGACGGCGTGCCGCAAGAGCGCATCGCCCGCACCGACCTCGAAGCTGGCATCCCTATCGTGGATTTCATGGCCCTCAGCACGCACATCTTCCCTTCCAAGGCCGAGGCTCGCAAGATGACGCAGGCCAACGGCGTGAGCGTCAATAAGGAAAAGGTCACTGTGGACAAGGTGATGACCTCCGCCGACCTCATCGACGGGAAATATATCCTCGTGCAGAAGGGCAAGAAGAATTATTATTTGGTAGTGGTGGAATAAACATGGAAAACGCGGACAAGCTGCACGGCCTCAGCCCATACCTTTTTTGGGATGTCGATACGGTTTTCCCCGTTTCAGACAATTAAAAAGCTCTTTCAGCGTTTATATTGCTGTTTTACAAAACGGGCAAAACATGCGCAAAACCTTCTATTTCCTTCTCTTTCTGCTGCTTTCGCTTTCGGCAACGGCACAAAAGAAGCACAGCATCAGCGGGTATGTGACGGATGCCGCGAGCCGCGAAACGCTCATCGGGGCGACGGTTTACGACCGCAACTCGGGCCACGGCTGCGCCACCAACAACTACGGCTACTATTCCCTGACCTTGGACGAAGGCACCATCGACCTGCAATTCTCTTTTGTAGGCTACAACACTGAAAACCAACGCTTTCAACTGCTTTCCGACACCTTGATTAATGTGGGGCTGAACACCAACCTGCAATTGCAGGAAGTCACGGTGGAGGCCAACCGCGCCACGGTGGGCGCCAACAACCCGCAAATGAGCGTCATCGAGCTGCCCGTCCAGCAAATCAAGACGATTCCGACCTTGATGGGCGAGGCCGACGTGCTGAAAGCCATACAGTTGCTGCCTGGCGTGCAGAACGGCTCGGAAGGTTCGGCCGGACTCTATGTGCGCGGCGGCGGCCCCGACGAGAACCTGCTTCTCATGGACGGCGTGCCGCTCTACAATGTCAATCACATGTTCGGCTTCTTCTCGGTCTTCAACCCCGACGCGCTGAAAAACGTCACCTTGTACAAAGGCGGCTTTCCGGCTCGCTACGGCGGCCGCATCTCGTCGGTCGTCGATGTGCGCATGAAAGACGGAGATATGCAGCATTACCACGGCAACTTCAGCATCGGCCTGATTTCCAGCAAACTCAACCTTGAAGGCCCGATTGTGAAGGACAAGCTCTCGTTCAACCTGTCGCTACGCCGCACCTATTCCGACGCGCTCACCAACCTCTACGGCCTCATCGCAAAAATCGCCGAACCCGACGTGGAAAAGTTCTCGGTGGGCTATTATTTCTACGACCTCAACGCCAAGCTCAACTGGAAAATCTCCGACAAAGACCGCCTGTTTCTGAGTTGGTACAGCGGCGACGACAAGATTTACGCCAACGTGAAGTGGGACTACCAACACGAGGACCTCTTCGCCGACCACGAGAAGCTCGGCATGAACTGGAAATGGGGCAACAAAGTGGGCGCGCTCCGCTGGAACCACATCATTTCGCCACGGCTTTTCATGGACGCTTCGGCGAGCTACACGCAATACCGCCACGACCTCGGCATGAGCCAAAACTATACCTACGAGGAGTTCAAGCCGACGCATTTCACCTCGACCGACGAGATGGCCATGAGTTTCCGTTCCGGCATCCACGACCTCACGGCGCGCACCGACTTCCACTACACACCCAACCCGAGGCATGACATCCGCTTCGGCGGCGGCTACACCTACCATTTCTTCCGTCCCGAAGTACAGTCGATGAAGATCAACTTCACCGAAGCGGAGTCCAACATGGACACCGTGGCCAACTCGGGCGACGTAAACGCCCATGAGGCCATGCTCTACGTTGAGGACAACTTCGCGCTGGGCGAGGCCGTCAAGATGAACGTCGGGCTGCACTACTCGGCCTTCGCGGTGCAGGGCAACTTCTACCACTCGTTGCAACCCCGTTTCAGCATGAGCACGATGATTGCGCCGCATTTCTCGCTCAAGGCGGGTTATGCCTATATGACGCAATACATCCACCTGCTTTCCAATAGCAACATCACCATGCCCACCGACCTTTGGGTACCTGTCACAGCCCGCATCGCGCCAGAGAAAGGCCACCAGTTCTCGCTCGGCGGCTTCTACGAAGTGCCCAACCTGTTCGACATCTCGCTTGAAGGCTATTACAAGCTGATGGACAACGTGTTAGAGTACAAGGACGGCACCTCGTTCTTCGGCACGAGTCAAGGCTGGGAGGACAAGGTGAACCTCGGCAGAGGCTGGGCCTACGGCATAGAGCTGCTTGTGCAACGCTCTTTCGGAAAGACCACGGGCTGGTTAGGCTACACTTGGGCGCGTTCCATGCGGCAGTTCGACCGCGAGGGCATGGAAATCAACAGCGGCAAGCCTTTTCCGGCCAAATACGACCGTCGCCATGACCTCAGCATCACCGTGCAGCACAAGTTCAACGACCGCTTCGATTTGTCTGGCTCATGGGTGATTAGCAGCGGCAATTGCGGCACCTTGCCCACACAAGCCTATCCGGGCATTCCTATTACCTATTATTCACAATACGGCGGAAGCGTTGTCGGCACACCAATCATCGGCCATGTTGAGCGCAACAATTTCAGGATGCCCGTTTATCATCGCCTCGACCTCGGCATGAACTTCCGCAAGCAGAAGAAACACGGCGAGCGCGTGTGGAACATCAGCATCTACAATGTTTACAACCGTCAGAACCCCTTTATCGTCATTCGTGGCATTGACCAAAACACAGGCCAAACGCAGTTGCAACAAGTCAGCATCTTCCCGATTATTCCTTCAGTGAGTTATAGTTTTAAATTCTAAATTCGTGACCCTGACCGATGACCCTGACCCAGACCATTCCATAGGGTCATGGTCTGGGTCAATTGTCTGGGTCAAAAAAAACACAATACAACAATGAAAACCAACCTTTTAACCTTAGTAACCCTCACGGTCATAACACTTCTTTCTGCCTGCACAAAACCCTTGAAATTCAACGGCGAATATGTTGAACCCAAGTTGGTCGTCAATTGCATCGCCGTTCCTGGCGAACCCGTCAAGGCTGTCGTTTACAAAAGCGACTTCGTTTTCGACACCATCACCGACTACACCATGCCCGAAGGCACACAGGCCTTCCTTTCAGTGAACGGCGAAAGCAAGGGCGAGATGCAGCTGAACGCCGACACAACCTATTATAACTATTTGAATCCTCCCGTGTTCACTATCAACTATTACTTCACGCACGACTATGTGCCGCAGATCGGCGATGTGGTCAAAATCAGCGTGACGGCACCTGGATTTGACGAGATAGAAGGCTGTTCGGAACCTTTGCCCAACGCGCCATTGGGCGGTTTTATGGATGCTCGCGTCACGAAATGGGACACCACGAGCGCAAGCGGGTATCACATCCCCGTGCCCGACGCCGATTCCACCATCATCGTTTGGCTCACCCATTACCGCAAGCACCTCACGGTCACGATAGAAATCACCGACCCCAATCCAGGCGTGTTGGATCTTTATTGCCTTGAAGCATCGATGCGCACTGAAGGCGACTGGACCTTCCCCGATGGACGCGAACACCATGAACAGCCTGCCGAGTTGGACCAAGTCTATTTCAACGACCCCATCATCGGCACCTCGACGGCGCAGTTGGAAGACCAGTTCGGCATTAATGTCGGCCTGAGCAACCGCGCCAAAAGCACCTTCAACGATGCCACTTTCGACGGCGGCACCTACCGCATGGAGATCCCGATGGTCACCCATACGCTTTTCAATGCCAACGACAGCATCAATGCCTACGTTGAAATCAAGTTGCGGCATTTGACCGAAGGGGCATACAATTACTACACTACCATCACCTCGGGCAACAGCTACTCGCAATATTACAGCGAACCTGTCGGCGTATATTCCAACGTGCAAAACGGCTTCGGCCTCGTGGCCGGCAGCAACGACAAAATGATTGGTTTTCCGGTTTGGTAATGGATTTGTAGGGCTGTCACATCGTGGCTGCCGCATAATGTAATTGCGATATGCGGCTGCCGTGGTACGACAGCCCTACACATATCATTTCCTCAGCGCCTCCTCGGCCTGCTTGAGCGTGCCGCGCTCGCCGTTGATGAAGGCGATGACGAAGGCATCCTTGAAGCCCAAGTTGCGCACCTCGTTTTGCCGCGCTATGGCGTCGGCTTTGGTTTGGAAACGACCTGAGGTGTAGCGATAGGCACCGTTGTAATGATACACTTCCACTTCCTTCACGCCCTTGAAGGCCTTGTCGGTGGTGGAGAGTTTTTTGTCCAACGACGAGAACTGCACCGTGAAATAGGTGTCCTTGTTGCCGCTTTGGGCGGGCTTTGTGTCGTTGTTGGCGACAGGTTTTTCGGCTGGTTTCGGGGCGGTATGGTTTTCCGACTCAAACTCGCGCTTGTATTCCTCGAAGGCGCGATAGAGCGCCAAGGCCATCTGCGTCTGACCTTTCTCGGAGGCGAGGAACTGCTCCTCCTTCGCGTTGTTGATGAAGCCCAACTCGACCAAGATACTCGGCATGGATGTTTTCCAAAGCACCAGAAAACCAGCCTGTTGCACTCCCCTATCATGTCGACCTGCCTTGGTGGAGAATTGCTTCTGCACCTTGTCGGCGATGTTGAGGCTTTGGCTTTGGTAGAGGCTTTGCGTGAGCGAGAAGAGGATGTATGCTTCGGTGCTGTTGGGGTCGAAGTTGTCGTATGCGTCGGTGTTGTCTTCGAGCAAGATGGCCGCGTTTTCCTTTTTAGCTACGGCGAGGTTCTTCTCGTTTTTCGACTCACCCATCACGAAGGTTTCCGCGCCTCGGGCCGTGGTGGTGCCTTCGGTGGAGTTGCAGTGGATGGAGATGAACACGTCGGCGTTGTTGCGGTTGGCGATTGCGGCGCGCTCGCTCAGTTCAACGAACTTGTCGGTCTTGCGCGTATAGACCACTTTCACGTCGGGCAGGTTCTCTTCGATGTAGGCACCCAATTTTTTGGCCACGGCCAGATTGACAGCCTTCTCGGTGGTGACGGTACCCAAGGCTCCGGTGTCTTTTCCGCCATGACCTGCGTCGATGACGATGGTCTGTATCTTTTCGCCCTTTTGGGCCAAAGAAAGCAGAGGCAGCAGAAATAGCAGCGCCAATGCACCAAATCGGAAAATCTTGCGTTCTATCATATTGAGTTCGTTTAATGCGCAAAGAAAAACTATCTTTGCAGCGGATTTCGACCAACAAAAGTAATCGTTTTCGCCTTGACAGAACGCACAAACCATAGAAAATATTTTCCTACGGCGGCATTTTGCCTGCTGTCGGTGTTCGTTGTTTTGTTCTATGGATGCAAACAAACCGCTCATATTGAAAAACATACGCACGATTTTGAGGTCGATTCCGTATTGATTGAGAAGCCGCGCATCACGGACACGATTCTTATCCCGATGGATTCGATTGCCGTGGCCGACAGCCTTCCCGCTCTTGATTCCATCATTGGAATGGATAGTATTTCCGCTCCGCACGACACTCTAGCCGTTGATACGACGAAACCCATTCGGACACAACGCTTTACCCCGAAACGATCGGAGTCGGCCATCGACACGAAAGTGGTTTGTTCGGCCTCCGACTCGGTTTGGCGCGACATGAACCGCAAGAAAATCTACTATTACGGCAACGCCGAGGCCAAATACGACGACATCACGCTAACGGCGGCCTGCCTCGAATTCGACCTTGAAACCAGCACTTGCCGCGCCTTCGGCGTCGCTGATTCGTTAGGCAAACCGCAAGGCCGGCCTGTGTTCACCCAGGGCGAAACCACCTTTGAGGCGGCTGAAATGCTTTACAACTTCAAGTCGAAGAAAGGTGTCATCACCAAGGTTTGGACCGAGGAAAGCGGCGGTTACCTACACGGCGAGCGCGTGAAGCGCATGGACGACAACTCCATCAACATCAAGTCGGGCGGCTTCACCACCTGCGACCTCAAAGACCATCCGCACTATCTGTTCCGTTTCTCAAAGGCCAAGGTCATCCCCGACGACAAAATCGTTACTGGCCCAATTTACATGACCATTGCCGATGTGCCGCTGCCGCTCGCGCTGCCCTTCGCACTGATTCCCAACTCAAAAGGACGAAAAACAGGCCTCATCATCCCCACCTACGGCGAGTCGGCCAACCGAGGCTTCTATCTCGAAAACGGCGGCTACTACTGGGCCATCAACGACAACTATGATTTCCAGATTTTGGGCGACATCTACACACGCGGATCGTGGGGCATCAAGCCGACTTTCCGCTACAACCAGCGCTACCGATTCAATGGCTCATTGGCCTTGGGCTTCGCCGTGAACAAAATCGGGACGAAAGGCGCCGCCGACTATCAAGAAAGCACCGACTTCAAGATTCAGTGGACCCACAAGCAAGACCAAAAGGCACATCCGCGCCGCAGTTTTTCGGCCAATGTCAATATCGTGAGTTCCAACTTCAACAAATACAACGCCACCACCGTCAACGACCAGTTGAGCAACACTTTCCAGTCGAGCATCAGCTACCAGACCAACTTCGGCGGCAAGGTCTATCTCACCCTTAACGCCAGCCATAGCCAAAACACACTGACACGGCAGGTGACCGCCTCGCTGCCCGAGATGACCCTCACCGTGAACCGTTTCTATCCTTTGAAAAAAGTCGGCAAGGTAGGCAAGAAACGCTGGTACCAAGAACTGAACGCGAGCTACACGATGAACGGCAAAATCTATGTGAACGACATCGACACGGTGCTGTTCAACGGCTTCACCGACAACTTCGGCCTCTGGGCCAATAACGTGATGCGCAACCACGCGCAAATGGGCGTGAAACACAACATGCCCATCAATCTTCCCATCAAGCTGTTCAAGCATTTCACTTGGACCAATTCGGCCAATTTCAGCGACTACATGTATTTCAAACACGTTGAAAAACAATGGATTGCCGACACCGATTCGACTGGCCATCTGCAAACCGACACCTTACACGGCTTCCGCAACCTCGTGGACTTCAACCTTTCGAGCAACCTCACCACCAAGGTTTACGGCATGGTGAACTTCGCCAAAGGCCCGATTCGCGCCATCCGCCACGTCATCACGCCCACGGTCGGCTTCACCTACAAGCCCAACTTTGGCGACCCGAAATGGGGCGTTTACGGCTCCTACATCGACGGCAACGGCGTTGAGCAAACCTACAACAAATTCGGCTCGTCGCTCTATGGAACGCCCTCGCAAATGCAGCAAGGACTGATTACCTATAACATCGGCAACACCCTCGACATGAAAGTGCCCTCGAAATCCGACACCATCACGGGCGTGAAGAAAATCACGCTCCTGGAATCGTTCAGTATTTCGGGCAACTACGACATCACCAAGGACTCGTTGCGGTTCTCCAGCCTTGGCCTCAGCGGGCGCACCACTTTGTTCAAAAAGCTGAAAATCAACTACAGCAGCGTTTGGGACCCCTACGCCGCCGACTCGCTTGGCCGCCGCATCAACAAGTTCGAAATCATCGAAAACAAACGCCTTTTCCGCAAAAACAGCTCCTCATGGCAGTTCAGCATGAGCTACTCGTTCAACCAAAACGACCTCGACAAGTTGCGCGGAAAGAAAAAGGACGATCCGGCATCGTTCCAAGACGACATCCAAAACCGCGCCCAGCAGTCGATGAACATCACCGAAGACGAACTGAGCGACATCATGGGCAACCCCAACGCTTACGTGGACTGGACCACGCCGTGGTCGCTCACGCTGAGCTATAACTTCACCTACACCACCAACATCCTATACGCTGCCGCCATTGGAATGCCCACCAACCGCGTCGTGCAAACGCTCAACCTCAACGGCGACATCAGCCTCACGCCCAAGTGGAAATTTACCTTCTCCACCGGCTGGGACTTCACCAACCACGGCCTTTCCTATACCAATTTGAGCGTTTATCGCGACCTGCACTGCTGGGAAATGCGCTTCAACTGGATTCCCATCGGTAGCTACAAAAGCTGGAACTTCACCATCAACGTGAAGGCTCAGGCTCTGAAGGACTTGAAGCTCTCGAAGAAAAAAGACTATCGGGATAATTAATGCGGAATTATGAATGTGGAATACGGAATAAACCTATCGGACGAAAATATTCCGCATTCAGCATTCCAAATTCCGAATTTCTTATTATTTTTGCTCCCTCAAACTAATTAATAATTTATCATCAATGAAAAAACTCCTTACCCTGTTTCTCGCGCTGGCTTTTGGCATGAGCCTGAAAGCGCAATGCCACATCTCCGAAGCCGTTGATTTCACGGTGACCGACATTTACGGCCGCGAAATCCACCTGTTCGACATCCTCGACGGCGGACAGTATGTGCTCATCGACTTCTTCTACACCACTTGCAGCGGCTGCATCCAAACCATTCCATACGTCGGGCAAGCCTATCAGTCTCTCGGTTGCAACATGCACGATGTATTCTTCATGGAAGTTGACTTCTTGGACAGCGAAGCAGACTGTATCAACTGGGCCACCAACTACGCAGTGGATTACCCCACCATTAGCGGGGACGCAGGAGGCACAAACATTTGCATTGACTACGGCGTATCCATCTATCCCACCGTCATCCTCATTGCCCCCGACCGCCAGATTGTCATCCAAGAATTGTGGCCAATCGGTAGCGCCAACGCCATCATCAATGCTTTGCAACCATACGGCATCGAACAGCACGACTGCAGCGCTCCTGCGCCCGTCAGCAATCCAGAGGTAAGCATCTACATTGACCAAATCCTTGAAACCGAGGTTACTGTAACCTTCACGCCTAACGCCGACTGCGCATCCTACAACTACATGATGGCCACCGAGAGCGAAATCCAGCAATGGATGGGCTTGGCGGGCCTCGAACTGCCGCAATATCTCGCCAACTACGGCTTCCCCGCCGAAGGCGTTTTTTCGCACACCTTCACCGAACTGGAAACCAACACAGAATATGTGATTTACGCCGTTCCCGCCGACTTTGACGGCAACCTCGGCGAAGTCGTACAAGAAACCGTCGTTACAGGCACGGGCGGCACTGCCGAAATCATAATTGATTTCACCGGCACCGACCTCGAAGGCAAGGAAATCCACCTTTACGACATCCTCGACGCTGGCCAAGCCGTGTTCATCAACTTCTTCCTCACTGGCGACTCGTTCAGCGAACGGCCCATGCGCGACATCATCGAAGCCTACCACGTATTCGGTTGCAACCAACACGACGTGTTCTTCATGGGAATCTCCCCCAACGGCAATGACGCGGCCTGCCAAAACTGGGTAGAACAATTCAACGTGGAATATCCCATCATCAGCCGTGCCGGCGGCGGCAACGACATCGTCCAAGCCATCCCCGTGGCCCTTTATCCCGGCCTCATGCTCATCCGCCCCGACCACACCATCGCCAAACGCGACATCTATCCGCCTACACTTGAATACATCATCCAAGCCATGGAAGCCGAAGGCTACGAGCAGCATACCTGCGAAACTGGAGTGGACGAAGCCGAACAACAAGCGCTCATCCTCTTCCCCAACCCTGCCAACGATTTCGTGACCGTAAAGGGCGAAAACCTCGGCACGGTAAGCGTCTATAACACCCTCGGCCAGAAATTGGATGAATTTGAAGCCACCGGCAACGAGCTACGCATCAACACGGCGAACTATGATAACGGCGTTTATGTCGTCAGAAATAGCGAGAAAATGATGAAATTTGTAGTGAAACATTAAACCATGAAAATATTCATCCTCCGTTCTTCGTTCCAAACCGACGAATTTGTCAGGACAGAATATGCCGACCTGATTCAACGGCTTGAAAACGAATGTCATGCTGAAATCAGCATTGTTGGCGATGAAAACGCGGAAACGCCGACCGCACAAATATTGCCCGATGCCTTTATGATTGCCACTGGCGGCGTCGAGAACCTGTTCAAACGCATTTGGGAGGTCATCGACGTGGAAATGACGTGTTCGCCGCTTGGCCATAAAACCGTGACCATGATTGCCGACGGACGCAACAATTCCTTGGCCGCATCCTTGGAAATATTGACCTATTTGGAAAATATCGGGGTGGAAGGGAAGATTTTGCACGGGACGGACAATGAAATTGTATCGAACCTCGTAGAGAGGCTCGGCCGTGCCTCTCTACTACGGGGACGAATCGGGTTGTTCGGCCAACCGTCGGATTGGCTCATTGCCAGCGGCGTGGACCGCGAAATGCTCCGCCAACGCTATGGCATCGAAACTATTGATATTGACCTGCAACGGGTCAAAGACGGCATTAATGCGACACCGCAAGACAAGGCCGCAAAGGTGGCGCAAGCCTTGTTGGAACGAGCCAAAGCCGTCAAAGAACCGACCAACGCCGACATGATTGAAGGCGCCAAGGTGTATCTGACCCTCAAAAAGATTTGCGCTGAAGAACGTTTGAACGCGCTGACCATCCGTTGTTTCGACATTGTAACATCATGCAAAACAACGAGTTGTTTGGCATTGGCCTTGCTCAACGACGAAGGTATCGTGGCCGGCTGCGAAGGCGACATGCAGTCGCTGATAAGCATGTATTTGGCCAAGCGAATTTGCGGCGAAACGGCCTTCATGGCCAACCCATCGCAACTCACCGACCAGTCTTCGATGCTCGCGCATTGCACCATCCCGCTCAGTTTCTGCGACGAAACCATCGTCCGCTCGCATTTCGAGTCGGGCATCGGCGTGGCCGTGCAAGGCTTGCTGCCTTTAACCGATTACACCTTATTCAAATGGGGAGGCCCGCAGTTGGACCGTTATTTCGTTGCCGAGGCGCAAGCCATTGAAACGCCGTATAGCGACCATTTCTGCCGCACACAAATCACACTCAACGTGAATCTCAAGCCTTACCTGCTGCAACACAGCATTGGCAACCACCACGTCATCATCCGTGGACGGCACGCGGATGAAATCGAGTGCTTCATGCGAAGTAACGGCGTTTTGCCAAGTATGCAATAATCAAGAAAGGCCACCCAAACGGATGGCCTTCTCTTTTGCTTCATTGAAAAAACCTAATTTCTTCTTTGGCTTTCAAATACGGTTCCTTTATTCCTGAAGTTCAAAAAGATTGACCGAAATGTTGCCATAAACGGCATGTGAGGTGCAAACGCCACCTATTTCCAACCAACGAATAGGCTTTACCGAAAGGCCAAGTCCATAGTTGAAATGGTTGTAAGTGTGCTCGCGCTCGTAATCGTGGTAGATGGAGCTGCTTTCCGCATCAACACCGATGGAGTTACCCAGCGTTTTGCCTGTGGTTTCGTTGCTGTAGCCAATCAATGGCGTAATGTTCAGCCACGAGGTGACCGGAATCTTGTAGCCCATATTGATGCTGAGTGCCGTATGGTCGTCATATTCCTCAAAGGTAATCGTACGATCCCAGCGGTGTTCGGGGTTTTGATAGATAAAATCAAGATAAACGCCCAAAATTGAAGCACTTATACCCGCTCCAAAACCGGCATAAGTCTTGTCGATTGAGCCATTGAAATGATAGCCCACCACACCTGCATTGACGCCAACGGTGAAATCGGTGAGGTTGTTTCGGAAGTCAAACAATTGTGCCTTGGCGCTTCCCACTGCAAAAGCCAACAAAGCAAACAGGATAATGGATTTTTTCTTCATAACGATGAGATTTGATGTTGTTTGTTCCGCAAAATTAGTGAAATTATTGGTACATTGTTCCTTTTTTTTTTGAAAAAATTATGACCCGAATCGAACACAAAAAATCCGCCCCAAACCGAGGCGGATTTTCATTTATTAATCAATAAGGTGTGAATTACATCATCAGGAACGACATCATCACACCAGCTGCCACTGCCGAGCCGATAACGCCCGAAACATTCGGGGCCATGGCGTGCATAAGCAGGTGGTTCGACGGGTCGTACTTCTGACCTTCCACTTCGACGACGCGCGCGCTGTCTGGCACAGCCGAAACGCCAGCGGCACCAATCATCGGGTTGATCTTCTCCTTCAGGAAGACGTTCATCAACTTGGCACCGAGCAGACCGCCGGCGGTGGCCACGCAGAACGAAGCGGCACCGAGGGCGAAAATCTTGATGGATTCGGGGGTGAGGAACACGGAGGCTTGCGTCGAAGCACCCACCGTCAGACCGAGGATGATGGTCACAATGTCAATCAAAGGATTGGCGGCGGTGTTTTGCAAACGCTTCACCACGCCCGACTCCTTGATGATGTTGCCGAAGAACAGCATACCCAGCAGCGGCAGGGCCGTGGGGCTGATGAAAGTAGTCAGGATGAGGCCGACGATGGGGAACATGATCTTTTCGGTCTTGTTCACCATGCGCGGAGCCGCCATCTTAATCATACGCTCTTCCTTGGTGGTCAGCAGGCGGATGATGGGCGGCTGAATCACGGGCACCAAAGCCATGTAGGAATAGGCCGCGATGGCGATGGGGCCGATGAGGTTCTTCGTGCCGTTCAAGCCGTTGGCCAGTCGCGTCGGCGCCGCCGATGATACCGATAGCGCCAGCCTCACGCAGGCTGAAACCGAGATACAAGGCTCCGATGAAGGTGATGAACACACCCAATTGGGCGGCCGCACCGAGAATCATCAGTTTGGGATTGGCGATAAGCGAGGAAAAGTCGGTCATGGCACCAATGCCCAAGAAAATCAAAGGCGGATAAATACCCTTGGTCACGCCAAAATAGAGGTAGTTCAGCACACTTCCTTCTTGGTAAAGGCCGGTTTGCAGGTTGATGCCGTCGGCCTCGAAGAACGGGATGTTGCCAATGATGATACCCGTGCCAATCGGGATGAGCAGCATGGGCTCAAACTCGTAGCGTATGGCCAAGAAAATGAAGAGGATACCCACCAGAATCATAATGATGTTGCCGAGCTTGCAGTTGCGGAAGCCCGTGAGCAGCCAGAAGTTGTGCAGGCCTTCGCTCAAGCGGTCACGGGTTGACATTTCTTGAACTTCCTCCTGATGCGCCACTTGGGCAACGGCGTTTTGGCCTTCGAGGGCAGCCACGCGCTGGTTGAGGCTTTCAATCTGTTGGCCCAAAGCGGCTTGCTCGGCTGCAATCGCGTCGGCTGTTTCAGCCAACTGGGCGTTGCTTTCCTGCGAAGTCATTTCGCTGACCTGCTCTATCGTTTCCGATTCCACGATTCGCTTGGCAAATGCGGGATTGTTGACGACCACGATGTTAAGCAGCAGCAAGATCACCACAGAGGCGATGATGACCGCAGGTTTTCTGTAAATACTTTTCTTGCGTAGCATGACCTTATCCGATTACGATTAAAGTATCACCTTGAAGCACATTGTCGCCCTGGCGGCAGTTGATGGCGGTAATGGTACCGTCAGCCTCAGCCAGCAGGTTGTTTTCCATCTTCATGGCTTCGTACATGAGCAGCTTGTCGCCCTTCTTGACGGCGTCGCCTTGCTTGACGAAGATCTGCATGATGGTTCCGGGAAGCGGAGCGGCCATCTTGTAGCCGGCGCCACCTGCGGCAGCGGCCGGTTTTGGAGCGGCACTCTGGGCAGGCGCGGCAGCGGCGGGCTTGGCGGCCGGACGGGCCACGGGAGCCACCACCGGAGCGGCTTGCTCTTCCATTTCCACTTGATATTCAGTGCCATTCACATTGACAGTGGCCATGTTGCCCTCAATGTTCTGGACTTCTACTTCGTATGGTTTCCCACTAATGGTGAATTTGAATTTTTTCATGATTGTTCGATTTAACGTTTCCAGTGTCTAACTCCGTAATTTTTGTCGTTCCAAGAAGTCGCCCTTCTTTCGATGGTGATCACGTTGCTCTCCTCGTCGTGAAGGTTGGTCGAGAGGTACAAGGCCATGCCGATAGCGGTCAGCACCTCGGGCGCGATTTCACCTTCGGCTAATTTGGCCTTGGGCTTCTCCGCAATCTTCTTCACCTCTTCCTTCAGACCTTCCAATTTCTTGGCGTCTTGCTTCGTGAAATAGGAAGCCACGCCACGGAAAATGGTAGAAAGGATGAAGAGGGCGATGATGACGATGAGGAATCCCGCGATGGTGACGATCCAGCCTTTGGTATAGACCCAATCTTCGTGAGCCAACAGTAATGTTATTTGTAACAGGTTCATCGTTTCAGAGATTTACGGTTACAGCGGGATATTCGAATGTTTCTTCTCGGGATTGGCCAAGCGCTTCGTTTCAAGCGTGCGCAGTGCACGGATGACACGGAAACGGGTGTTGCGGTAGGGGTTGGCGAACTTCTTGGTGTATTCGTCCACCTTCTTGGCGACGAACTCGGCGCGTTCTTCGGGATTCTCGATTTCGGAAATCTTCTTGCCATCAAGCACCTCAACTGCACCGCTGGCACCCATGACGGCGATCTCGGCGGTCGGCCAGGCGTAGTTCACGTCGTTGCGCAGCTGCTTGCAGCCCATCACAAGGTGAGAGCCACCGTATGACTTACGCAGGGTGACGGTCACTTTCGGCACGGTGGATTCACCGTAGGCATAGAGCAGTTTGGCACCGTGGACGATGATACCGTTGTACTCTTGGCCCGTGCCAGGCAAGAAACCAGGCACATCGACCAAGGTCACAATCGGGATGTTGAAGGCGTCGCAGAAGCGGACGAAACGAGCGCCCTTGCGCGAGGCGTCGCAGTCCAACACACCAGCGAAGAAGGCCGGGTTGTTGGCCACGATACCAACCGACATACCATCGAAACGGGCGAAGCCGACGATGATGTTCTTGGCGTAGTTCTTATGGATTTCGAGGAAGTCGCCGTTATCCACAATGGCATTGATGATGTCGCCGACATTGTAAGGCTTGTTCGGGTTATCAGGAATGATTTGGTTGAGCGAATCCTCCAAGCGGTCGACGGGGTCGTTGCATTCCACCAGCGGAGCGTTCTCCATGTTGTTCTGCGGGATGAACGACATCAGCCTGCGGATGATTTGGAGTCCTTCTTCCTCGCTTTC